>NZ_JBHJRC010000226.1:0-13637 GCF_042261735.1 Kitasatospora sp. NPDC056327
CGCGCGGGTCGCGCGGGCGGGCCCCGGACCGGCCGGACGGGCCGGGTCAGGCGCGGTGGCTGGGGGCCAGCAGGGTCTCCGTCATGGTGCCGTCGACGAACAGCTGCTCCCAGGTGCCGCCGCCCTTGAAGCCCGGGATCCACTGGCGGGAGAGCAGGTCCCGCATCTGCGGGTCGTGCGCGGCCAGGCCGTCGAGCTTGGCGTAGGCGTCCATCGAACCGAGGTGGATCATGGTGTGCAGACGGTCCTGCCGGCCCCACATCTCCTCGAACAGGAAGGCCGTCGCCTCGCCGGGCAGGGCGTCGTTCACCGCGTTGCCCCACGCGTAGAGGAACGCCCGCGCCTCGTCGCGGACCGCGTAGCGGGCCTGGACCACCCGGTGCAGGGTGAGAGCCGAGTTGGCGGAGTGCAGCAGCTGCTCGGCCGGGAGGCGGGTCTGGAAGCGCGCGGCGGGCTGGAAGGTGTCGCCGGCCCCGTGGTCGCCGTGACCGACCCCGTGCTGCGGGCAGATGATCGTCTCGCTGATGCTGCCCTCGACGAAGATCCGCTCCCAGCCGCCACCGCCCTTGGTCGGCAGCCGGTCAAGGTCGGTGACCTCGCGCCACTTCTTGTCGTGGTCCACCTTGTCCAGCAGACGGGCGTAGTCGTTGGGCTGCTTGAGGTGCAGGATCCAGTGCAGCCGGTTGTACGTGCCGAACAGCTCCTCGTAGAGGAAGACCGAGACGTGGCCGACGTCGCCGGGGTTGATCAGCTCGACCAGCTCCGAGGCGAACTGCAGTCCCTCGGCGCGGTGTTCGTAGGTGATCAGACCGCTGCGGTGCACGATGAAACCCGCGTTGGCCGTGTTCAGGGTCTGCTCCAGCGGCACGCTGCTCTGCAGGTGGGCCGGCCGGAATTCGCGCAGCGGCGCGCGGTTCGCCGGGGAGTTCATCGCGGGTTCCCTTCGGTGGAGACGGTGACGGCGTTCCCGGTCGCCAGCATGACCTCGGCGAGGCGGCGCGGCGTGGGGGCCTTGAACAGGTCCGCGAGGCGCAGCTTGCAGCCGGTGCGCTCCTCGACGCGGCCGAGCAGGGTGATGCCCAGCAGGGAATGACCGCCGAGGACGAAGAAGTTCGAGTCCGGGCTGATCTCGGGGCCGCCGGTGCCGTCGCGGTCGAGCAGCTCCTGCCACAGGGGCATCAGGAAACGGAGCAGTTCGTCGGACTGCCCGAGGTCGGGGGTGGCCAAGTCGGCTCTCCTTCGGTTCTGCGGTTCCGGGACGGCCGGGTTCGGGCCGCCGCGGGGCCGGGAGGTGCGGGT
Organism: Kitasatospora sp. NPDC056327; assembly: GCF_042261735.1. Classification (NCBI taxonomy): domain Bacteria; kingdom Bacillati; phylum Actinomycetota; class Actinomycetes; order Kitasatosporales; family Streptomycetaceae; genus Kitasatospora; species Kitasatospora sp. NPDC056327. The sequence continues at coordinate 1,300 of NZ_JBHJRC010000226.1, forward strand.
GCGGAGGTACGGCAGCGGAGGTAGGGCTGCGGAACGGGAGCGCGGGAGCGGGTCAGCGCGGCGCCGCGCGCAGCAGGTCGTCGACCACCCGGGCGGTCTCGGTGCTGCGCATCAGCCCGGCGTGGGAGACGTCGAGGTGGATGGCGCGGGCCACCAGGCCGACCCGGTCGGCCGGGGCGTAGCAGTGCAGACCGGCGTCCGGGCCCGCGCTGTTCACGGCGGTGGCGCCGGCCCAGCGGGCCCGGTCGTCGAGCGCGTCCGCGGCGGCGATCCAGTACAGGTAGGAGGTGGAGATGCCGATGAACTCGGCGATCCGGTCGGCCGGCAGACCGGCCCGGGCGAAGGCGGGCTCCACCGCGGCCCGGACGAGTCCGGCGTACTGCTCGGCGAGCCGCGGCAGGTCGCCGTCCAGGTCGAGCCGGTGACCGGCGCGGACGGCTTCGGCGGTCTCCTCCGGGCCCAGCAGACCGGCCAGCCGCCGGGTGATCAGCGTGTCGTAGGAGTCGGCGAGCATGCCGGCCCGGGCGGGCTCGGGGTCGAGCAGGATCAGCCGGGGCGGGTCCTGCCAGCCGGCGATCCGCTCGGCGAGCGCGCCGGCGTAGAGGGCGCCGGTGCAGAAACCGAGGACGGCGTGCACCGGCGTCCCGGCGGTGCGGACGTCGTCGAGCCACCGGGCGACCAGGTCCGCACCGGTCGGACCGGCGCTCCCGGGCGGCGGGGCGGTCTCCCAGAAGGTGTGGTCCGCGGTGAGCAGCTCGGTGAGTTCGGCGAAGGTCGCGACCGGGCGGCTGGTCGCGGGGAAGTCGCAGGCCAGTACGAGGCCGGGGCCCTCGGCCGCGCGCAGGACGTTCCACGCGCCGGGTAGCGCCATCGGGGTCTCCTCGTGCCGTCGTGGTCGGGTCGTCGCGTACTCGGGTCGCGCGTGTTCGGGGCGTTCCGGCCCCGGGGTCCGGTGTCCGGAGTGCCCCGTCGCGGGCGCGTCCGGTGCCGGGGCGTCCGGCGGCGGACGCGGCCCCTGGGCGGAACCTCCCCCGGGCCGGCGTGCTCCGCCGTCAGGATTTCCGCCGGGTCGGCCCCCGGTCTGCTCGGTAGTGAGCGTTCGGCGCCGGGCGCCGGGGAGCGGCGGGCACCGCCGGGCACGGCTTGGGGCCGAGCGCTCAATCCTGGGCATCGTCCGGCGCCCGCTGTTCGTACGGTCGGGCGGTGCGGAACTTCCGCCCGTACGCCCGCACCCCCAGTCCGCCGGTGACCGAGCGTCGCCGGCGGGAAGAAGGAGTCCTCGATGGCCGAGCGCGCCTACACGCCGGAGATCACCACCGGTTTCACCGTCCACGACCTGCTCCGTCGGCGGGCCGAACTCCAGCCGGACCGGATCGCGTTGAACGTCGACGACGGGCCGGTGCTCAGCTACGGCGAGTGGGACCGGCGGTCCAACGCGGTGGCCCGCGGGCTGCTCGACGCGGGCGTCGGACGCGGGCAGGTCGTCGGTCTGGTCTTCGACGGCCTGGACTGGATCGACTACGCGGTCGCCTACCTCGGGGTGCTCAAGGCCGGGGCGACCGCGACCCACCTGAACCAGGACGTCGGCACCGAGGAGATCGTGCGCCGGATGGAGTGGACCGGTGCGACCGCGCTGCTGCACGGCGAGGACGTCGTCCCACCGGCCGCGTTCACCGGGCCGACCGGGACGGCCCGGGGCATCGCGAGCGCCGACAGCACGGATCCGCTGGTCCCGGTCGAGGTCACCGACATCGCCGACATCCTGTTCACCTCCGGCACGACCGGGCCGGCCAAGGGGTCGACCTCCCCGCACGGCAACCTCACCTACGGCCGCGGGCCGGAGGGCTTCCACCTGTTCGGCGACCCCGAGCCGCTCCTGACGCCGATGCCGCTGGGCACCACGGCGAGCGCCACCACCGTCAACTTCTCCATCCACACCCCGTCGACCCTGGTGATCTGCCCGATCGACGCCCCCGAGCGGATGGCCCAGCTGATCGAGAAGCACCGGATCGGCTCGATCATGATCACCCCGTGGCTGGCCATGCAGCTGGTGCACAGCGGTGCCACCGGGCGCTACGACCTCAGCTCGGTCGAGACGATCGCCAACGCCTCCACCGCCCTGCCGCCGGCGATCGCCCGGAAGCTGCTCGCGGCGATGCCGGGCGCCCGGCTGAACATGTCCTACGCGGCGTCCGAGGCGGTGCCCGCCTCGATCGGCCACACCTTCGACCCCGAGCGGCCGATGGCGACCGGCCGGCCGACCCGCAGCTCCGAACTGCGGATCGCGGACGAGGACGGCGCGGAGGTCCCGGCCGGCACCCTCGGCGAGATCTGGCTCCGCAGCCCCGCGCCCAAGCGGTACTACTTCGACAACCCGGCCCTCAACGAGAAGGTGCACGCCGACCGCTGGACCCGCACCGGCGACCTCGGCCGGGTCGACGAGGACGGCCTGCTGTACTTCTTCGACCGCCGCAACGTCGCCGTCCGCACGGCCGCCGGGCTGGTCTCCACCGTCGAGGTGGAGGCGGCGCTGTACGAGCACCCGTCGGTCCGCCAGGCCGCCGTCTTCGGCCTGCCCGCCGACGGGGACGACCAGAGCCTCGCCGCCGTGGTCGCGCTCGCGGACCCGGCCGCCCTGGCGGAGCTGCCCGGCTTCCTCGCCGCGCACCTCGCCCCGGAGCAGGTCCCCACCCGCTGGGAGCTCGTGGACGTCATGCCGCGCAGCGCGAACGGCAAGGTGCTCAAGCACGTCCTCCGCGACCGGCTGACCGGGCAGGCCGGGTGACCCGCGTGTGGAACCCGGGCGGGCCCGGCGGCCGCGCCGCCGTCACCCCGCACACCGCCCTGCTGCTCCGGGGCCTGAGCGTGCTGGAGCAGCAGGACCCGGTCCTCGCGGACCTGCTGGACGACGAACTCGCCGAACAGAGCTGGACGCTGGCCATGGTGGCCTCGGCCAGCATCGCGGCTCCCGCGGTGCTGGCGGCCGCGGCCGCGGTGCTCTCCAACCTGACCGTGGAGGGCTACCCGGGGGCGCGCTACCACCCCGGCTCGCGCCACTTCGACAAGGTCGAAAGGCTCGCGGAGGTCCGGGCCCGGGCCGTCTTCGGCGCGCAGTACGCCAACGTCCAGCCGCACTCGTGCTCCAGCGCGAACCTCGCGGTGCTGTCGAGCCTCCTGCCGCCCGGCGGCGTGCTGCTCGGCCTCGGCCTGGACGCCGGCGGCCATCTGACGCACGGTTCGTCGGCCTCGGTCACCGGCCACCACTACCGGGCGGTCGGCTACGGCGTGGACGAGGACGGCTGGATCGACTACGACGGGGCCCACCGGCTGGCGCGCGAGCACCGGCCGGGCGTCATCGTGGCGGGCGCCAGCGCCTACCCCCGGCAGATCGACTTCGCCCGCTTCCGGGAGATCGCCGACGACGTGGGCGCCTACCTCCTCGCCGACATCTCGCACATCGCGGGGCTGGTCGCGGCGCAGGAGCACCCCAGCCCGGTCGACCTCGCGCACGTCACCACGACCAGCACCTACAAGCAGCTCGGCGGGCCCCGGGGCGGCCTCGTCCTGATCGGGGCCGAGCACCGCACGCCCGGCCCGGACGGCCGCACCACGCTCGCCGACCTGGTCGCGCGCGGGGTGTTCCCGCGCACCCAGGGCACCCCCAACCCGGCGGCCGTCGCGGCGAAGGCCGGCGCCTTCGGACTGCTCGGCGGTGACGCCGCCCGGCTCACCGCCCGCCGGACGGTGGAGAACGCCCGGGCCGTCGCCGAGGGCCTGCGCGGGCTCGGGCACCGGCTGCTGACCGGCGGCACCGACAACCACATGGTGGTGGTCGACCTCCGTCCGAGCGGCGTCAGCGGGCTGGTGGCCGAACGCGCGCTGGAGGAGTGCGGCATCCTCGCCAACCGCAACCGGATCCCCGGCGACACCCGGCCGCCGATGGTCACCAGCGGGCTGCGGCTGGGCACCAACTCGCTGGCCCAGCGCGGCATGGGGCCGGCCGAGATGGCGCGCTGCGTCGCCCTGGTCGACCGCGTCCTGACCGGTGTGGTGAGCCTCGACGACACCGCCTACACGCTCGACCCGCACCTGCGGCGCGCGGTGCGTGCCGAGGTCCGGGAGCTCTGCGCCGGGTTCCCGCTGCCCGGCTACCCGATCCCGCCCCTGCCCACCGGCCCGGAGGTCCCGCAGTGAGCACCCTCCCCTCGCCCGCCGACGCGCTCGTCCGGCTGACCGCCTACCGGGCGGGTGCGGCGGCGCGCCCCGCCGCCGCACGCGGCCGGGTCACCGGTCCGGCCGGGCCCCCGGGCACCGGCCGGGCGGTCCGGACCCTGGCGGACCGCCTGGGCACCGGGGCCGACGCCGTGCTGCTCGCCGCGTTCGGGGTCCTGACCGCCCGCTACAGCGGGCAGTCCACCGTGGCGTTCGGCCTGCTGTCGCCCGGCACGGTCCGGACGGCGGTCCTCGACACCACGGGCGATCCCGCCGTCGGGGCCGTGGTCCGGCAGGCCGCCGAACGCCTCGCCGAACCGGACGCCGAACCGACCGGCGGACCGACCGGCGGACCGGCGGACGGGCCCTCCGGCGGCGGCGCGGCCCCGTCGGCGCCCACCGGCGAGCAGGCCCATGTCGGCTTCGCGCTCCGGCCGGTCACCGACCGCCCGCCCGCGCCCTACGGGGAGCTGACCCTGGGCGTCGGCTGGGAGGGCGAGGAGCCGGTGTTCGACGCCGAGTTCGACACCGGGCGCTTCGACGACGACGCCGTCCACCGGCTGCTGGGCCACCTGCGCACCCTGCTGGCCGCGGCACTGGCCGACCCCGGCGTGCCGGTCTCCCGGCTGCCGCTGCTCACCGGGGCGGAACTGCACACCGTGCTGGTGGAGTGGAACGACACCCGGGCGGACCTGCCGCTGCACGACGGCACCGTGCACGGCGCCTTCGCCCGCCGGGCCGCCGAACGGCCGGACGCCGTCGCGCTGGTCGAGGGCGGGCGGCGCCACGACTACGCCGGGATCGACGCCGCGGCCAACCGGCTGGCCCACCACCTGCGCTCGCTGGGCGTCCGGCGGGGGAACCCGGTCGGTCTGGCGCTGCACCGGTCCGCCGACTTCCTGATCGCCACCCTGGCCGTCATGAAGGCGGGCGCCGCGTACGTCCCGCTCGACCCGGCGTACCCGCAGGCCCGGCTGCAGAGCATGCTCGCCGACGCGGCCTGCCCGCTGGTGGTCAGCCACAGCGACCTCGCGGACCGGTTCGCCGGCACCCCGGTGGCCGTCCTGGAGCTCGACACGGCCGCCGCCGCGATCGCCGCGCAGGACTCCGCCGCGCCCGCGGAACCGGTCGGCCCGGACGACCTCTGCTACGTCATCTACACCTCCGGATCGACCGGCCGGCCCAAGGGCATCGCGCTGCGCCACGGCGGGGTGCTCAACAACCTGCTGGACCTGAACACCCGCTACGGCGTCGGCCCCGGCGACTCGGTGCTCGCGCTGTCCTCGCTCAGCTTCGACATGTCGGTCTACGAGTTCCTCGGCCTCACCGTGGCCGGGGGCACCGTGGTCGTCCCGGAGCGGGGCCGCGAGAAGGACCCGGCGCACTGGGCCGGTCTGCTGCGCCGGCACCGGGTCACCGTCTGGAACTCGGCGCCGCCGCTGCTGGAACTGCTGGCCACCCACGCCGAGCGGACCGGCGCCGACCTGTCCTCCCTGCGGCTCTCCCTGAACGGCGGCGACTGGGTCCCGCTCACCCTCCCCGACCGCGTCCGGGCGCACGCCCCAGGGCTGCGGTTCGTCGTCCTCGGCGGCGCCACCGAGGCGTCCATCCACTCCACGGTGTACGAGGTCGGGCGGGTCGACCCGGCCTGGGCGAGCATCCCCTACGGCCGCCCGATGGCCAACCAGCGCACCTACGTGCTCGATCCGGCCGGGCAGCCGGTACCGGCCGGGGTGGCGGGCGAGCTGTACCTCGCCGGCGACGGACTGGCCCGCGGCTACCTCGGCGCCGGGGAGCTCACCGCGGCCCGGTTCGCCGAGTGGTCGTACGGCCCGGTCCGCGGCGAACGGCTCTACCGCACCGGCGACCTGGTGCGCTACGGCGCCGACGGAGTGCTCGAACTGCTCGGCCGGATCGACTTCCAGGTGAAGATCCGGGGCGTGCGGATCGAGACCGGCGAGGTGGAGGCGGCGGTCGCCGGGCACCCCGCCGTGCAGGCCTGCGTGGTGGCCGCGCACGGCGCCGCGGAGCGTGACCGGCGGCTGGTCGCCCACGTGGTGCTCCGCCCCGGCCGGACCGCCACCGCGGCGGAGCTCCGCGAGTACGCGGCCGGCCTGCTGCCGGCCGCGATGGCACCGGCCGCGGTCGTCCTGCTCGACGCCCTCCCGCTGACGCCGAACGGCAAGGTGGACCGCCGCTCGCTGCCCGCCCCGGTCCCGGCGGCCCGGGCCGCCGGGGGGCGCCCCGCCGACGCCTGGGAGGAGCGCGTCGCCGAGGCCTGGGCGGAGGTCCTCGGCATGGACGAGGTCGGGCGGGACAGCGACTTCTTCCAGGCCGGCGGCGACTCCCTGAGCGCGATGCGGGTGGCCCAGCGGATCGACCCGGGGCTGCCGGTCACCGAGCTGTTCACCCACCGCACGGTACGGGAACTGGCCGCCCGGCTGCGCGCCCTGGCCGCCGCCCGGTGAACCCTTCACGGTGGGCCCGGCACCCGTGAACCCGGCTCGGTGAACCCCGCTCGGTGCGCCCTGCCCGGGAGCGTCAGTCGGCGATCCGCAGCGCGACGTCGGCGGCGCCGCGGGCCGAGGCCACGGTGGCGGCCTCGGCCCCCAGGGCCTTCGTGACGGCGGCGGAAAGCGGCGCGAACGGGGTGACGGTCAGGTCGAGCCGGCGGCCCGCCGCCTTGGCCCGCCAGACGCCGACGAGTTCCGCACCGGCCAGCACCGCGCCGGGGCCGCCGATCGCCCGCCAGATCTCCTTCTCCCGCGCCTTGTCGGGCACCAGCAGCCCGCGGTCCCGGCCCTGGAGGAACGGGTCGCCCGGGGGCAGCAGCCGCACGTCCTCCCCGGGCACGGCGGCGAGCAGCCCGTCGACCCGCTCGGCCGGCAGCCAGGCCGGCGCGCCGTCGACCCGGACCTCCACCAGGTCCCCCGGCCAGACCTTCTTGACGGCCGCGGGCCTGGTGCCGAGGAACTTGGCGGCCTCGGCCGGCGTGGCGGGCCCGTGGAACGTCAGGTAGGCGCGGACCAGTTCGCCGGTTCCGGCCGCCTCCGACGGCACCGGGAAGCGCGGGTCCAGCGGGGACAGCACGGTCCGGCCGCCCTCGGTGCCGATCGCGACGCCGCCCGCCAGGCCGGCCTGCTGGAGGAGCAGCCCGGAGATGTGCTGCGCCCCGCAGGAGGCACACCAGTACGTCAGCGCCGCGGGCACGGCCGCGCTCACCAGGGTGCTGACCTCGCCCTTGGCGGTGGGCGCGGTCACGGCGGACCGGATCGCCCCGGCGGTGGCCGTGAAGGCCGCGAGGCCGAGCTTCGCGCCCTCCTTGATCACCGCCGTGCTGATCCGCCCGGTCGCGTCCGCGTCGTCCAGCGGCCACAGCGCGGCCGCGAGCGCGGGCAGTCCGGCCCGCCGGTGCAGGTGCGGCGCGCCGCGGAAGGACCACACCGTCTCCAGTCCGTCCGGGGAGGCGCCGCGGGCCGCGAGGGCCAACCGGGCCGAGCCGCTGGGCGTGTCCTGCGCGCCGAGGACGAGGACGTCCGGGTCCGCGGACGAGCGGTCGAACCCGTGGGCCGCGACCCGGTGGGCCAGCACCTGCTCCCGGTCCACCTCGATCTGCCGATTCCCGCTCAAGGCCCTCCCCTTTCCCCGCGCTCGCGCACCAGCCCCTGTACCGTACCGGTCCCGCGCGCGGTACGCCGGACGGCGGCGGACCCGGTGTGCCGGATCCGCCGCCGTCGCCGTTCGTCCCCCGTCGTTCCCCGTCGTCGCACGGCCCGGGCGGGGCCCGCCGTCAGCCGGCGTGGGCCCCGGCCAGGCCGGCGCCGTACTGCTCGCGCAGCTCGCGCTTCAGCACCTTGCCCATCGGGCCGCGCGGGAGCCGGTCGACCAGGTGGACCTCACGCGGGGCCTGGTGGGCGGCGAGGTGCCGGGCCGCGAAGGCGCGCAGCTGCTCGGCGTCGACCGCGGGGTCGGAGGTGCGGACCACCGCCACGACCGCCTGTCCGGTCCGCGCGTCCGGCACCGCGATGGCCGCCGCCTCGCGGACGGCCGGGTGCCCGAACAGCACGTTCTCGACCTCGATCGAGGAGACCAGCTCGCCGGAGACCCTGATGGCGTCGTTGCCGCGGTCGAAGAAGTAGACCTCGCGGCGCCGCCCGAGGTAGGCGTAGTCACCGGTGCGGGTCCAGCCGTCGACGTGGGTGCGCGCGTTGAGCTCCGGGTCGAGGTGCAGGCGCTTGGGCGCCCTGGTCTGCAGCCACACCTCGCCGACCCGGCCGGCCCGGACCGGCCGGCCCTCCTCGTCGAGCAGCCGCAGCTGGGTACCCGGGCGGGGCTTGCCGACCCTGGTCGGGCGGGCCGGGTCGTAGTCGGTGCCGATGCTGGCCGGCACCGCCTCGGAGCCGCCGCCGTACGCGGTCATGATCTCCGCCTCGGGCATGAGGTCCAGCAGCGCCCGGGCGTAGCGGGCGGGGAGCTGGGCGGAGGCGATGCCGATGGTGACCACGCTGCCGAGGTCGTGGCGGTCCGCGACGCCGAGGTCCACCAGCTGCATGGCGTTCCACGGGGTGAGCATCACCGAGCCCGCCCGGTGACGCTCGATCAGCTCGCCCATCAGCTCCACGTCGTCGGCGGGACAGACCAGGATCGGTGCGGTGGTGGTGAGCGCGAAGATGCCGACGGTGCCCGCGCTGAAGACGGTGCCCAGCGGCATCGGGGTGAGGATCGGCGCCGCGCTGGTGAAGGTCTCCTGGAGCACCGAGCCCGGGCCGCGGCCGAAGCTGAGGTTGCCGTGCGGGTTGGTGAGCGGCTTGGCCGGGCCGGTGGTGCCCGAGGTGTAGAGGATGTCGGCGATGTCGTCGGCGGTGATGACGACGTCCACCGGCGAGTGGTCGCCGCCGTCCAGCTCGGTGACGGTCGCCAGCCAGCCGGGGGCGGCGCCGGCGGGGACGGCGGGCGCGGCCGGCAGGTCCTCGCTCCAGATCATGCCGACCGCCCCGGCGTGCCCGAGCCGGCGGGCGAGTTCGGCCTCGTCCAGGGTGCTGTTGAGGTGGGTGGCGGCGGCGCCGGCCTTGAGGACGCCGAAGTAGGCGACCGCGTACCCGGACCAGTCGGTGCCCTCGTAGAACAGCGCGACGCGGTCGCCCTTGCGGACGCCGCGCGCGATCAGGCCGTGGGCCACCGCGTTGGAGCGCCGGTCCCACTCCGCGTAGCTGAGGAAGGCGCCGCCGTCGATCATGATCGGCACCCGGTCGGGCTGCTTCCGGGCGAGGATGCCGAGGATCTCCGGGGCGAACCGCTTCTTCGGCCGGACCGGCCGCACCAGCAGCGCGGCGACGACCAGCGCGGCCAGCCCCAGCAGGGCGCCGCCGCCGAAGCCGTAGCGGATGCCGTCGACCAGCGCCTCCGGTGAGCCTCCGTCACGGTGCCCGCCGGCCACGCCGAACACGGCGACCAGGACGGCGAGGCCGGTGGAACCGCCGACCTGGGTCATGGCGTCGAAGAGGCTGGACGCCGACCCGGCCTCGTGGTCCTCGACGCCGGAGACCGCGATCATCGTCATCGGCACGAACATCAGCCCGTTGCCGACGCCGAAGAGCAGGAGCGGGCCGAGCACCCCGCCGAGGTAGCCGCTGTCGGCGGACAGCGCGATCAGCCAGGCGAGCGCCGCCGTGTTCAGGCCGATGCCGATGACCAGCGGCTTCTTCTGGCCGATCTTCCCGACCAGGACCTGCGCGGTGTAGCGGGCGCTGAGCAGGATGCAGGCCATCACCGGGACGAACGCCAGGCCCGCGCGCAGCGGGCTGTAGTCGCGGACGGTCTGCAGGTACAGGGTGAGGAAGAAGAACATCGCCAGGAACGCGCCGGTGAGCGCGAAGGCGACGAAGTACACGCTGCGGCGGTTGCGGTCGGCGAACATGTGCAGCGGCACGATCGGCTGCTCGACCCGCGCCTCGACCCGGGCGAACACCGCGAGCAGGACCACCGCGGCGGCGAAGCTCGTCAGGGTGACCGGCGAGCTCCAGCCGTACTGGGTGCCGAAGCCGAGGCCACCGACCAGGGCCGCCATGCCGGCGGACGACAGGACCGCCCCCGTCAGGTCGAACCGGCCGGTGCGGCGCGGGGTCTCCTTGATCGAGTACAGCGCGAGGACGGCCAGCAGCGCGCCGACCGGCACGTTGACGGCCAGCACCCAGCGCCAGGAGAGCCACTGGGTGAGCACCCCGCCGGCCAGCAGTCCGACGATCGCCCCGGCCGACGACATGCCGCTGAACACGCCGAACGCGCGGTTGCGCTGACTGCCCTGGCGGAAGTTGGTGGTGATCAGGGCGAGCACCGTGGGCGCGATGACGGCCGCGCCGACGCCCTGCAGCGCGCGGCCGGCGATCAGCATCGCGGTCGAGTTCGCCAGCGCGCCGAGCAGCGAGGCCAGCGTGAACAGGCCGACACCGGCGAGGAAGACGCGCCGGCGGCCGAGCAGGTCGCCCACCCGGCCGCCCAGCAGCAGGAAGCCCCCGAAGGTCAGCACGTAGGCGTTGACCACCCAGGAGAGCGCTCCGGTGGAGAAGCCGAGATCGCTCTGCATGCTCGGCAGCGCCACGTCGACGATGGTGGCGTCCAGGACCACCATCAGCTGGGATATCGCGATCACCGCGAGTGCCGGCCCGGTGCGCCTACGCCCGGTCCGGGCGGCCGTCGCCGCCCGGACCGTCTGCTGAACTGCCATGTAGTGCAACCCTTCGGGTGAGATCGGGAGAAGAACAGACGTTTCTCCAGCTTCCCATCCGTCCCTCCGCCCAAGCCGCTCACTCATGAGCAGAACGTGCGTCGGAATCGGCCTAGCGTGACGGCTCCACGGTTCGGCGATTGTTGGGTGACGGCATGTATGACGTGATTGTTGTGGGCGCCCGCTGCGCGGGAGCGCCGGCCGCGATGCAGTTCGCACGCGCCGGGTACCGGGTCCTCCTGGTCGACCGGTCGAAGTTCCCGGCCGACAAGCTGTCCACGCTCTACATCCAGCAGACCGGGGTGCTCCAGCTCCAGCGCTGGGGGCTGCTGGACGCGGTCCGGGCCACCGGCTGCCCGCCGCTGGACCACGTGGTCTACGAACTGGGCGACGACGTCCGGGTCGAGGGGTGCGCGGACCCGGTGGACGGGGTCACGGCCGCGTACGCGCCGCGGCGCAGCATCCTGGACCCGCTGCTGGTGGAGGCCGCGGTCGCGGCCGGCGCGGAGTTCCGCGACGACTGCGCGGTCGGCGGCCTGGTCGAGGAGGACGGGCGGGTCCGCGGGGTCCGGCTCGTCGCGGGCGACGGCCGGGAGACCGTGGAGCGGGCCCGGCTGGTCGTCGGCGCGGACGGGATGCGGTCCACCGTCGCCGAACTGACGGGCGCTCCGAAGACGGTCGAGCACCCGCGGCTGACCTGCGCGTACTACACGCTCTGGCAGGGGCCGAAGACGCACTTCGAGCTGTACGAGGGGCCGACCGGCTGGGTGTCGGCGGTGCCGACCAACGACGCCGTGCTCATCTCGGCGTACTACCCGCAGCACCGGTTCACCGAGGTTCGGGCCCGGGCGCGGGAGGCGTACCTGGAGAACGTCCGGGACAACGCGCCGGCGCTGTACGCCCAGCTGGCGGGTGCCGAGCAGGTCGAGCGGCTGTACGGCACCGGGGACCAGCAGAACTTCTTCCGCCGGGCCTGGGGGCCGGGCTGGGCGCTGATCGGCGACGCCGGCCACCACAAGGACTCCCTGACGGCACGCGGCATCTCCGACGCGTTCGCCCAGGCGCAGCTCCTCGTCGACCTGGTGGGCGGCGTGGTCGGTCCGGACGCCTCGGACGCCGAACTCGACGTCGCGCTGGGGAGGTTCGGCGACGCCCGGGACGCGGTGTTCACGGAGAACTACCAGGCGACCCTGCTGGTCGCGGAGGCGTCGGCGCGCGACAAGCGGCGGATGCTGCTGAAGGCCGTGGCGTCGAGCCCCGAACACGTCCGCCGCTACTTCAACACGGTGGCCGGGCTGCGGCCGGTCTCCGAGCTCTACACCCCGGAGCTGCTGGCGCTGCTGAAGCCGTCCTGAACGGGCGACGGCGGTGTGCTCCGCTCCCCGGCCGGGGAGCGGAGCAC
>NZ_JBHJRC010000227.1:0-13632 GCF_042261735.1 Kitasatospora sp. NPDC056327
GCCCCGGGCCGGCCGGCCCGGGGCACCGCCGCGCCAGGGGGACGCGGTCACGGGGACGCGGTCACGCGTCCGGCACGCCGCCCGCGCGCCTGACCACCGGGCGCTCGGTCGACCACGGGAAGTTGATCCAGTCGCCGGTCCGCTTCCACACGTACTCGCACCGCACGAGGGTGTGCGGCTTCTCGTAGATGACGGCGGACCGCACCTCCGCCACGTGGCCGAGACAGAAGTCGCGGACCAGCTTCAGGGTCTTGCCCGTGTCGGCGACGTCGTCGGCGATCAGGACCTTCTTGTCGGTGAAGTCGATCGCCTCGGGGACGGGCGCCAGCATCACGGGCATGTCGAGGGTGGTGCCCACCCCCGTGTAGAACTCCACGTTCACCAGGTGGATGTTCTTGCAGTCCAGCGCGTACGCCAGACCGCCCGCCACGAAGACGCCGCCGCGGGCGATGCTCAGGATGAGGTCGGGTTCGTACCCGTCGTCGGCGATGGTCTGCGCCAGTTCGCGCACGGCTCGGCCGAACGTCGGATAGTCCAGGATTTCACGTACGTCACTCACGGCGTCGAGTCTAGAACGCCCACCGGGCCGATCACCGGGAAGCGGCGCACCGGCCCGGCCGGTCGGCGCTGATCAGCGGTGGTTCCGCCGCCGGGCGGGACGTGCGATACTCCGGCGGCCAGGGTGGGGGCCTTGCTGCTGTCCTCCGTGTCGTCGGTGGACGCAGGGGGGCGGTGGGGTTTTCCGCCTCCCGACCTCCCGAGGACCAGGTGAGTTCCCGTATGCACACCGACCCGACCTCCTCCCTGCCCGGACGCCGTGCCGTACTCGTCGGCGCGTTGACGCTCGGCACCGGCGCGCTGCTCTCCCCGGTCCTGACCCCGGGCGCCGCACGGGCGGCCGGCGGGCCGGTCGTCGCCGGCACCGACGCGTGGGGCGCCCGGCCCGCGAGCAGCCCGGTCACCGTGCTCGCGGGCGTGCCGGACAAGGTGATCGTGCACCACACCGCCACGGCCAACGTCACGGACTACTCGCAGGCCGCCGCGTTCTCGCTGGCCCGGGCGATGCAGACCTACCAGATGGACACCGAGCACTGGATCGACACCGGCCAGCACTTCACCGTCAGCCGCGGGGCCCACATCACCGAGGGCCGCCACGGCAGCCTCGCCACGCTGCTCGGCGGCACCCAGCACGTGGAGTCGGCCCACTGCACCGGACAGAACACGGTGGCGATCGGCATCGAGAACGAGGGCACCTACAGCACCGTCGACCCGCGGAGCGCGCAGTACGCGGCGCTGGTCGGCCTGATCGTCCACGTCTGCCGCCAGTACGGGCTGCGGGCCTACCAGGTCTACGGACACCGCGACTTCAACAACACCGAGTGCCCCGGCGACCGCCTCCACGCCCTGATCCCGCAACTGCGCGCCGACGTCGCCGCGCAGATCGGCGGGGACCCGGCCGGCCCGGTGTGGCCGGTGCTGGCCGCCGGGGCCTCGGGCGAGAAGGTCCGGACGCTGCAGCACCTGCTGGTGCAGCGGGGCGCCTCGCTGACGGTGGACGGCTCCTTCGGGCCCGCCACCCGCAGTGCCGTCACGGCGTTCCAGACGGCGGTGAACGCCGGGGTGGACGGCGTCGCGGGCAACCAGACGTGGAGCCAGGCGGTGGCACCGCTCGCGCAGGGGGCCTCGGGCAGCGCGGTGACCGCGGTGCAGAGCCAGCTGGTCGCCCGCGGGATCACGGTGGCGGTCGACGGCTCGTTCGGGCCCGGCACCCGCGCCGGGGTGGTGTCCTTCCAGGGCTCGGCGTCGCTGCCCGCCGACGGCGTGGTCGACGCCCGGACCTGGAGCCGGCTCGTCGCCTGACCCCTCCCCCGCCGGGCGGCGGGGGACGCGCGGCGGACGCGGCGGGGCGCCGGACGGGACGCGCGGCCGCCTACCCGGCGGCGGACGGGACGAGCAGCGACTCCAGGGGGGCGAGGTCCCCGGTCCGGGAGGCCGCGACGAAGACCTCCAGCAGCCGCCGGTGCTCCGCGGCGTCCACGGCCTCGCGCCGCCCGGCGTCGAGGTGCCGGCGGGCCCGGCTGGTGATCTTCCGGGCGTTGACGACGCTGAGCCGCAGCATCCCGGCGATGTCGGCGTAGCTGTAGCCGAAGGCCTCGCGCAGGAGGTAGACCGCCCGCTCGGTGGGCGTCAGCTTCGCCAGCACCAGGAGCAGCGCCGACTCCACCTCCTCCGCCCGCTGCACCGCCGCCGCCGGGTCACCGGCGGGGTCGACGGGTTCGGGCACCCAGGACCCGGTGGACGTCTGCCGCCGCGAGCGGGCCGACCGGGCCACGTTGATGGCCAGCCGGGCGGTGGCGCGGGACAGGAAGGCGGCCGGGCTCAGCACGGCCGTGCGGTCGGTGCCCTGCCAGCGCAGCCACACGTCCTGGACGACGTCCTCCGCCTCGGCCGCACTGCCCAGCGTCCGGTAGGCGATGGCGAACAGGCGCGAGCGCAGCCCCTCGAAGACGGACGCGGCCTCGTCCAGGGTGCGCACGGCGGCGGGCGCCCCGGTCGGCGCGGCCGGTGCGGTCCGGACCGTCACTGCGGTCCGGCGGGTCGGCTCGGTCCGGACCGTCACTGCGGTCCGGCGGGTGGGCACGGTCAGGTCGGTCGGCACGGTCACCACGGCTCCGTTTCACACGCGGCATCCGTCGATGCCCCTGTGAACACGCTCCCGCCGCGGCCCCCTCCCCGGCGCCCCGGAGAGTGCCTGGCCCGTACCCTGGGGCCGCCCCGGGGA
This sequence comes from Kitasatospora sp. NPDC056327, assembly GCF_042261735.1. Lineage (NCBI taxonomy): Bacteria > Bacillati > Actinomycetota > Actinomycetes > Kitasatosporales > Streptomycetaceae > Kitasatospora > Kitasatospora sp. NPDC056327. The sequence continues at coordinate 2,783 of NZ_JBHJRC010000227.1, forward strand.
GCCCCCTGGGTCAGCCCGTGACCGGCGTCCCGTCGAGGAGTGCGCCGCCCAGCTGCCGGCGCGAGGTGACGCCGAGCTTCGCGTACACCTTGCGCAGGTGCCACTCCACCGTGTGCGGGCTGATGAACAGCTGGGCGCCGATCTCGGGGTTCGTCAGCCCGCCGCCGGCCAGGCGCGCGACCTGCGCCTCCTGGGCGGTGAGCGCGGTGCGCGCCCCGGGGGTGTGCCTGGGCGCCGTCGTGCCGGTGGCCCGCAGCTCCCGCCAGGCACGCTCGGCGAAGGCCTCGACCCCGATCCTGCTCAGCGTCCGGTAGGCGGTGTCCAGGTGCGCGCGGGCGTCGGTGCGGCGGTTCTCCCGACGCAGCCACTCCCCGTAGAGCAGGTGCGCCCGGGCGTGGGTGATCCGGACCCCGGTGCGGCCCAGACGCTCGACCGCCTCCCGGTAGAGGGCCTCGGCGTCCGCTCCCCCGGCCACCTGGGCCCGGACCATGGCCGAGGTGCCGAGCGCCCAGTCGGTGCCGCTCCCCCGCGCGAGGTCCGCCAGCCGCTCGGCCGCCTCGGCGGCGCGGGCGGGCCGGCCGCTGCGGGCGGCGGCCTCGACGAGTTCGACCGTCGACCTGATCGCGAGGCCGAGTTCGTGGAGGTTCTCCGCGCCCCGCTCGGCCGCCTCCCAGGCCTCCTCGTAGCGGCCGAGCCCGTTGTAGAGCACGGCCTTCGCCCAGGCGCTCGCGGCGAGGGTGCCGCCCGGTCCGCCCTGGTGGCGGTCGGCGTCCCGGGTCATGGCGTCGACCGCCGCCAGCAGTTCGGCCTCCCGGCCCCGCCAGGGTTCGGTCACCAGCGACACGTAGTGGGCGAGGTAGCGGCTCCCGGTGGCCTCGCCGATCGCGCGGGCCTCGGCGATCAGGGCGTCCGCGTGGCCGAGTTCGCCGGCCAGGACGCGGTTGGACACCAGCTGCAGGAGGGCCGGCGGCAGCACCGACAGCGCCCCCGCCGCGCGGGCCAGTTCGACCAGCCGGAAGGAGAGCGCCGTGTTGCTCTCGAAGTCCCAGACGTCGAACGCCAGCCGGGCGGCGAGCGGGAACCAGCCGAGGCCCTCCTCCCGGGTGACCTCCTCGGTGCGCAGCGCCGCGAGGGCGCGCAGGACCACGGGTGCCCCTTCCCGGTAGCCGTCGACGGCCATCACGGCCAGGCCGCGGAGCAGCAGGTCGTGGCGGTCCGGGGGAGGTCCGGGCGGTGCGGCGAGCGCCGCCCGGGCGATGTCGCGCAGCCGGACGCCGCTGGGCAGGCGGTCGATGATGAGGGCGGCGTGCAGCGCGTCGCGGTAGGTCTGCCGGGCCAGTGCGGCGTCCAGCGGTTCCAGGCGGGCGGCCGCCCGCACGAGCAGCGGCAGGGCGCGGCCGGCGCTGGTGGAGGCGAACACGATCCGCCCGCGCAGCAGTTCGGCCCGGGCCAGTCGGTGTTCGTCCAGCGGGCCGAGGCAGGCGGCGTCCAGCAGTTCGCGGGCGGCGTCGTAGCCGCCGGCCTCGTACTTGGCGTGGGCCGCCGCCAGGGCGCGGGCACCGCGCTCGGCCGGGTCGGGGGTCAGTTCCGCGGCCCGTTCCAGGAACGCGGCCGCCGCCGCGATCCCGCCGCGCGCCTGGGCCCGGCCGGCGGAGCGTTCGAGTTCCGCGGCGACCTGCTCGTCCGGTCCGGCGGTGGCGTTGGCGAGGTGCCAGGCCCGGCGGTCGGGGTCCGTGACGGGGTCGGTCGCGTCGGCCAGCGCGCGGTGCGCCTGCCGGCGGGCCTCGGCGGTCGCGGCCCGGTAGGCCGCCGAGCGGACCACTGGGTGCCGGAAGCGCACCCCGGTCCCGATGGTGATCAGGCCGGCGGCCTCGGCCGGGGAGGCGGCGTGCTCCTCGATGCCCAGCAGGGCGGCGGCCTCGGTCAGCAGGGCCACGTCCCCGATCGGTTCGGCCGCCGCGACGAGCAGCAGGCGCCGGGTGCCGGGCGGCAGGTCCCCGATCCGGCGCAGGAAGCTCTGCTCGATCCGGCCGGCCAGCGGCCGCGCGTCGGGGCGGCCGAAGCCGCCCGCCAGTTCGGCGGGGGTCAGCCCCCGGGGCAGTTCCAGCAGGGCGAGCGGGTTGCCCCGGGTCTCGGCGACGATGCGGTTGCGGACCCGTTCGTCGAGCCGGCCCGGGATCACCGAGTCCAGCAGGGCGCGGGCGTCGGCGTCGCTCAGCCGCCCGACGGTGAACCCCGGCAGGCCCGTGAAGGCGGATTCCGCCGGGGCGTCCGGTGCGGGCTCGCGTTCGGCGAGCACCAGGCCGATCCGCTCGGCGAGCAGCCGCCGGGCGACGAAGGCCAGGGTCTGCGCGGAGACCTCGTCCAGCCACTGGGCGTCGTCGACGACGCAGATCACCGGCTCCCGTTCGGCGGCGTCGGCCAGCAGGCCGAGGACGGCGAGACCGACCAGGAACCGGTCCGGCGGGTGCGCGGCGGTGAGGCCGAACGCCGTCGCCAGTGCGTCGCGCTGCGGGACGGGGAGGCGGCCGAGGCGGTCCAGGAACGGGGCGCAGAGCTGGTGCAGGCCGCCGAAGGCCAGCTCCATCTCTGACTCGATGCCCGCCGCCGCGGTGACCCGGCAGTCGGCGGCGCCTTCGCGCACGTGGCCGAGCAGGGCGGTCTTGCCGATGCCCACCTCGCCGCGCAGGACCAGGACCGAGCTGTGTCCCGCCCGCACCGTCGCCACGAGCCCGTCCAGGGTCTCGCACTCGGCCTGCCGCCCGTGCAGTGTCGTGCCGGGCCTCGCGCCGTCCATGGGAGCCTCACCGTTCGTTCTGTCCGTCGGCCTACGGGTGCCCGGTGCCCGGTGCCCGGGGCCGGGCCCGGGCCTGGTGTCCGGTGCCGGTCGGCGCTCGACGGGCGGCCGGGCGGGGCCCGGGTGCCGGCCGGCCGGCTCACACCTGCTTGCGGGAGGTGACGCCGAGCTTGCCGAAGACCTTCCGCAGGTGCCATTCGACGGTGCGCGGGCTGAGGAAGAGCCGCGCGCCGATCTCCGGGTTGGTGAGGCCCTCGCGCACCAGCGCGGCGATCTGCGCCTCCTTCGGGGTCAGGTCGCCCCCCCGTGCGGCCCGGCGCCTCGGCGACCGTCTCGCCGAGGGCCGTCAGCTCCCGTGCGGCGCGGTCCGCGAAGCCCCGCATCTCCATGGCCGTGAACAGGCCGTGGGCGAAGCGCAGCTGTTCCGCGGCCTCCCGGCGGCGGCCGCCGCGGCTCAGCCACTCGCCGTAGACGAGGTGGGCGCGGGCCGACTCGCCGCGCAGCCGAGTGCGGCTGAGCGCCTCGATCGCCCGGCGGTACTGGCGCTCGGCCTGCGCGCCCTCGCCGAGCAGCGCGCGGGAGCGGGCCTCGATGCCCGAGGCCCAGTCGGTCCGGCTCGCCCGGGTCAGCCCGGTGAGGGCGGCGAGCGCGGCGGCGGCCCGATCAGGTTCCCCGGCGCGGGCGGTGGCCTCGACGTACTCGACGAGGGCCCACACCGGGATCCCCATCTCCAGCCGGTCGCCGTACCCGCGGCCGGCCAGGTCGGCCGCCTCGGCCGCCTCCCCGTGCCGCCCGAGGCCGTTGTAGAGCAGGGCCCGCGCCCACCGGCCGACCACCGGTCCGACGCCCTCGCCGCGCAGCTCCACCCCCTCGTCGGCCCGTTCGCCCAGTTCCAGGCACTCCGCCTCCTCGCCCCGCCAGGCGGCGACGAACAGCGCGCCGTAGATCGGGGCGGCCGTGCCGACGGCCTCGGCCACGGTCTGCACCTCCTCCGCCAGCGAGGCGGCCTCGGCGAGTTCGCCGTCGAGGACGTGCACCACGCACCGCATCGTCAGCGCGAACGGCAGCGCCGTCGCCTGACCGGTGTCGCGGGCGAGCCCGAGGTGCCGGGCGCCGAGCAGGGACATCGTCTCGTGGTCCCACAGCCCCACGGCGGTCACGCAGATCAGCCAGAGCCAGCGCAGCCCCTCCTCCGGGGAGAGGTCCGGCCCGGCGAAGGCGCGCAGGGCCCGCCGCAGCGCGGGCACGGCGGCGGCGTGGCCGTCGATGATCCGGGTCGCGAGGCCGTCGAGCAGCAGGTCCGCGGGGCGGGGCGGGCACGGGGCGGGGATCGCCCGGGCCGCCCGCGCCGCCTCGTACTGGCCGTCGTCGTGGGCCGGGGGGCCCGCGAAGATCGCCGCGTTGACGACCTCCAGGTAGGTGTCCCGGGCGAGCGCGGCGTCGTACGGCGCCAGCCGGGCGGCGGCCCTGAGCAGCAGGCCGGGCGCCTCGCTGCCCCGGTCCGTGGTGAAGGCGATCCGGGCCCGGGCCAGTTCCACCTCGCCGCGGCGGCGCTCGTCGAGGGGCCGCTCCCCGGCGACGGACAGCAGCCGCAGGGCGAGCCCCGGGTCGCCCGCCTCGTGGGTGGCACGGGCGGCGGCCAGCGCCCGGTCCTGGCGGCGGGCCGGATCGGGAGTCAGCTCGACCGCCCGGGCCAGCAGCACCGCCGCGGCGGCGACCCCGCCCCGGGCCTCGGCCCGCCCGGCCGAGCGTTCGAGTTCGGCCGCGACCGGCTCGTCGGGGCCGGTCGCGCCGTGCGCCGCGTGCCAGGCCCGGCGGTCGGGGTCGGCGGCGGGGTCCGTGACCTCCGCCAGCGCGCGGTGGGTGCGGCGCCGCTCCTGCGCCGAGGCCCCCCAGTAGACGGCCGAGCGGACCATCGGGTGGAAGAACCTCACCCGCTCGCCGATGGTGACCAGACCCGCCGCCACCGCCTCCCCAGCGGCTCCGGCGGTGAGCCCCAGGTGCTCCGCCGCGCGCCGCAGCAACGCCGGATCACCGGTCGGCTCCACCGCGGCGACCAGCAGGAACTCCCGGGCCCGGCCGGGGAGTGCGCCGACCCTCCGGCCGTACGCCCGCTCGATCCGGTCGCCGACCGGCCGGGTGCGGGGCAGGCCGAAGCCGTCGGCCGGGCCGGCCGGCGCGGCCGTGTTGGGCAGTTCCAGCAGCGCCAGCGGATTGCCCCGGGAATCGGCGAGCAGGCGCTGGATCACCCGCTCGTCCCACAGGCCCGGCAGGACGGTGCGCAGCAGCGCCCGCGCGTCGCGGTCCGACAGCCCCCCGACCGGCAGCTCCGGGAGGCCGACGGGTTCGGTGCCGCTCGGCGGGTCCTCCTCGGGCACCCGGACCGCGAACACCAGGGCCACCGACTCGGCGAGCAGGCGCCGCGCCGTGAACGCCAGGGTCTGCATCGACGCGCGGTCCAGCCACTGCGCGTCGTCCACGACGCACAGCAGGGGCCGGTCCCGGGCGACCTCGGACAGCAGGCCGAGGGTGCCGAGGGAGACCAGGAAGCCGTTGGGGGCGTGGGCCGGGCCCAGACCGAGGGCGCCGCGGACGGCGTCGCGCTGCCCGGGCGGGAGCCGGTCGAGCCGGTCCGTCATGGGCGCGCACAGCTGGTGCAGCCCGGCGTAGGGCAGCTCCATCTCCGACTGGACGCCCGTGACGCGGGCCACCCGGAACCCCCCGGCCCGGGTGGTCAGGTGTTCGAGCAGTCTGGTCTTCCCCACGCCCGGTTCGCCGCGGAGGACCAGTGCGCGGCTCTCGCCGCCGCGCACCGCGTCGAGCAGTGCGTCGAGCGTCCCGCATTCACGGCTCCGCCCCAGAATCGGCTCGCGCGTCATGAGCTGGCCGCCCTTCCCTTCGCTCCCCGGTACCCGGGCCCCGGCCCCCTGGCCCGGGCACCGGTCCCGACGGGCCGTCACGTCCGGCGGGACCCGGTGCCGCCACCGGCGGTGCCGGGTCCGCGCACGGCACCGGTCGGCGCCGCGGGGACCACTCTGCCGTGCGGGGCGGCCTTCCCACGCCCGGGGAAACCCCGGTGCACCCCCGGGTCCGCCCGGCCCCCCGGGGCGACCGGGGGCGACCCGGGTGCGCGGGGGCCGGGGTGGCCGGGCGCTCCGGCGTCAGGCGCCGGCGAGCGCGCCGCGCAGCTTGTTGCGCGATCTGACGTCGAGCTTGCTGAACACCTTGCCGAGGTGCCATTCGACGGTACGGGGGCTGATGAACAGTTCGGCGCCGATCTCGGAGTTGGTCAGCCCGTCGGCGGCCAGCCGGGCGATCTGCCCCTCCTGGGCGGTCAGCGCCTCGCGCGCGCCGGCCGCCTCCGGCCGGCGCGGCCGCACCGTCTCGCCGGTGGCCAGGAGCTCCCGGCGGGCGCGTTCGGCGAAGGCGACCGCCCCGAAGCCCCTCAGCATCCCGTGGGCGGTGCGCAGTTGCCCCCGCGCCTCGGAGCGCCGGTTCTCCCGGCGCAGCCACTCGCCGTACAGCAGGTGGGTGCGGGCCAGTTGGACGGCGATCCGGCCGCGGCCGAGCCGTTCCAGGGCCTCCCGGTACAGCCGGTCGGCGACCGGGCCCTCGCTGAGCAGCGCCCGCGACCGGGCCAGCGTGCCGAGTGCCCAGTCCGTGCCGGCGGCCCCGGCGCGCTCCTCCAGCCGACGCAGGGGCGCCGCGGCCGCCCCGGGAGCACCGGAGCGGACAGCCGCCTCGACCAGTTCGGCGAGGGCGAAGCCGACGAGGGCCAGGTCGTCGAACTCGACGGCCCGTTCGGCCTCGTCGAGGGCTTCCCGGTAGCGGCCGAGGCCGTTGTACAGCACCGTGAGCAGGTAGTGCTCACCGCCGATCGCCCGTCCTTCGCCCCACGAGGTCGCTTCCGCGGCACCGCCGCGGATCGCCTGCGCGACGTGCGCGCCCTCGCCGCGCCAGGCCAAGAGCAGCAGCGCGGGGTACGCCATCGGCGCGTTGCCGGTCACCTCGATGAGCGTGGCGGACTCGTCGACGAGCGCCGCCGCGAGGTCGAACCGGCCGGTGTGCACGGCCAGGGCCGCCCGGTATCCGAGCGCCAGCGGAAGCACGCCGAGGGCGCCGCTCTCCCGGGCCGAGCCGACCGCGTGCTCACTGAGGCGGTGCCAGGTCCCGTCGTCCCACAGCTCGCCGGCGACCAGCCAGGTCAGCCAGAGCCAGCGCGCGGCGTCGTCGCCCCCGTCCCCGCCGCCGTCGGCCGCCCCGAACGCCTCCAGGGCGGTCCTCAGCAACGGGCCGCCCGCCCCGGCGCCGTCCGCGAACCAGGCCACCAGGCCACCGAGCAGCAGGTCGGTCGCCCTCCCGGGCCGCGTCCCGGGCAGTGCGCCGCGGGCGGCCTCGGCGACCTCCCGCACACCGGTGCCGTCGTGCAGACGCCCGGCGAAGACCGCCGCACCGATGGCGTCGAGGTACGCCTCCGGCCCGTGCGGGTCACCGGCCCGCACCAGCCGGCCGGCCGCGTCGAGCAGCAGGGGCAGCGCCTCGCCGCCGCGCCGGCGGGCGAGCACGACCTGCGCGCGGAGCCGGCTCAGCCGGGCGTGCTGCGCCTCGTCCAGCGGGCTCAGCCGGGCGGCGGCGAGGAGTTCGAGGGCGGCGTCGGGGGACCCCGAGTCGAACGCGGCCTGCGCGGCGGCGAGCGCCCTGGTCCCGCGCCGGAGCGGATCCGGCGTCAGTTCGGCCGCCCGGCGCAGGAACGCGGCCGCCGCCGCCATCCCGCCACGGGCCTGGGCCCGGTCGGCGGACCGCTCCAGCGCGCTCGCCAGGGCCTCCTCGGGCTCGACCGCGGCGTGCGCCCGGTGCCAGGCCCGGCGGTCCGCGTCGAACACCGGATCCGTCGCCTCGGCCAGCGCGCGGTGCACGTCCCGGCGGACCGTGGGGTCGGCGGCGCGGTAGGCCGCCGAGCGCACCAGCGGGTGGCGGAAGCGCACCCGGGCACCGAACTCGATCAGTCCCGCCGCCTCCACCGCGCCCGCGGCGTCGGCGTCTATGTCCAGCCGTTCGGCGACCCGGCGCAGCAGCGGCACGTCCCCCACCGGCTCGGCGGCGGCGGCCAGCAGCAGCCGCTGCGCCGCGGCGGGCAGCGATCCGATCCGCCGCAGGTAGCTCTGCTCGATCTGGCTCGCCAGCGGGCGGGCGTCCGGCCGCCCGAAGCCGCCGGCCAGCTCCGCCGCCGTCAGACCCCTGGTGAGCTCCAGCAGGGCGAGCGGGTTGCCGCGGGTCTCGGCGACGATCCGGTCCCGGACCCGCTCGTCCAGCCGGCCGGGCACCACCGATTCGAGCAGCGCCCGCGCGTCGTCCTCGCCCAGCCCCCGCACCACCAGCTCGGGCAGGCCCCCGAAGAGGTCGCCGCCCGCGGCGGGCTCCGCGGCGCGGGCCGCGAACACCAGCGCCACCCGCTCCGCGAGCAGCCGGCGTGCGACGAAGGCCAGCGTCTGGGCGGAGACCCGGTCGAGCCACTGGGCGTCGTCCACCACGCAGACGAGCGGCCGCTCCTCGGCGGCCTCGGCCAGCAGGCTGAGCACCGCGAGGCCGACCAGGAAGCGGTCCGGCGCACGGCCGCCGCTGCCCGCGTCCGCCGCGCTCCCGGCGCCTCCGGTGTTCGCGCCGCTCCCGGCGCTCAGGCCGAACGCGACCGACAGGGCGTCGCGTTGGGGACCGGGGATGCGGTCGATTCCGCCCATCAGGGGCGCGCACAGCTGGTGCAGCCCGGCGTAGGCGAGTTCCATCTCGGACTCGACGCCGACGGCCCGCAGGACCCGGCAGCCGGTCGCGGCGCCGGCCAGGTACTCGGCCAGCGCCGACTTGCCGACGCCCGGCTCGCCGCGCAGCACGAGCACCTGCCCCCGGCCCTCCCGGGCCGCGGCGATCACCCGGTCCAGCGCCCCGCACTCACCACGCCGTCCGCGCAGCCCGCGCCGAGGAGCGCCGCCCGCCATCCACCACCACCATGCAGTCCGAGGTCAGGACCCCGATCAGCCCGGGTCGCCCCCATCATGCATCAGCTCGCACGGACCGTACAAAAACCGGTCCGGCGGCGGCCGGTGACGGCCGGACAGCCGCTGACCGGTGACGGCCGGACGGCCGGCGCGGCTCAGCCGCCCGGTGCCGGGTGTGCCGTCCAGTGCGCCTCGACGGCCGCGGCGACCTCGGCCGGCCGCTGCAGCAGCGGCCAGTGGTTGCAGTCGAGCCGCACGACGCCGGGCGCGCGCAGCGAACGCGCGAGCCGCTCGCCGGAGCGGACGGGACAGGCGGGATCGCGCACGCCCCAGAGGACCAGGCAGGGCGCCGTCACCCGGGCCAGGTCCGGCTCCCACTCCGCGCCCACGGTCACGGCGGAGCGGTAGAGCCGGAGGATGCTGTCCTTCATGGGGCCGTCCACCCGGCGGGCCGTCTCCCCGGCGGGGCCGGGCGGGACGTCGAACCCGGCCGTCAGGTCACGGGCGAAGGCGCCGGGTTCCAGGTCGCGCATGAAGCGCTCGCCCTCGACGGGGTGTTGCCAGGTCCTCGCGAGCGGATGCCACGCGTAGCCCGCGTCGACCGGGCCGTTGCCACCGGCCCAGGTGCGGACCAGGTCGGGCCGCACGGAGGCGACCCGGGCGGTGAGGATGCAGCCCCAGTCGTGGCCGACCAGGTCGACCGGCTCACCGAACCGCTCCAGCCGGTCCACGAGCCAGTCGACGTACTCCTCCTTGGTGGAGCGGAAGCCGGGCGGGCGCGGGGCGCCGAAGCCCGGCAGGTCCCAGGCCTCCACATCGGTCCGGGTGAGATGCCGGCGCACGCCGTCCCACACGCGGTGGGTGTCGGGAACGCCGTGGATCAGGATCGCGGGCACGGGTCGGGGTCCTTCGCGGTCTCGGGACGGGAACGGCGGGAACGGCGGGGTGATGGGGTGGCCGGGGTGGCCGGGCGGGCAGCGGCCGACGGACCGGTGCCCGCCCGGCGTCCGGTCAGTGGTCCCAGACGACCGGCACGAAGCGGAAGGTGCCGCTGCCGGCGTCCGCCACGTGGCAGACGGACGGGAAGGGCAGGTGGGTGGCCACCAACTGCTCGCCGGTCGAGGCCAGTTCCCTCAGCAGGCGGATCCGGACCCGGGTCGACTCCTCGGGGTCGTGGTCGAAGCCGTTGTGCCACTCGGGCTTGTCGAACCCGCACTGGAACACGGCGTCGCCCGCGAACGTCAGCCGGTCGCTGCCGGACTCCAGGCGCACGATGCTGTGGCCGGGGGTGTGCCCGCCGGTACGGCGGATCAGGACGCCCGGCGCCACCTCGTACTCCCGCTCGAACGGCCGCAACTGGCCGCGGTACACCTCCAGGAACCGCGCGGCGGTGGTCCGGAGCACGTCCGGCACCGGGGCCGGCATGTCGGTCCGGGAGAAGTCCGGCGCCGCCCAGAACTCGGCCTCGGCCGACGCCAGGTGGACCCGAAGGTCCTGCCGCAGCCGGCCCCGCAGCCCCTCGACGAGCAGCCCGCCGATGTGGTCCATGTGCAGGTGGGTGAGCACCACGTCGGTCACGGACGCCGGGTCGATCCCGGCGGCGTCCAGCCGCGCGGCCAGCTGCCCGGCCCGCGGGAAGCCCGGAAACTCCGTCCCCAGTCCGGAGTCCACGAGGACGGTCCGGCCGCCGCTGCGCACCACGGCCACGTTCAGCGGCCAGTCGATCAGCTCCTTCGGCAGGAACATCTCACCGAGCCAGGCGGTCAGCTCGGCCTCGGCGGCGTTGGTGGCCAGCGTGGTCGGGGAGATCGGCAGCACTCCGTCGCTGATCACCAGCACGTCGATGTCGCCGACCTTCAGCGCGTAACGCGACGGAACCAACTCGTCGTACCCCGGCGCGGCGGGGCGTGTGGTGTCGACGCGGCTCATCCTGTCCTCCTCGTGAAGAGCGTTGACCGAAGACGTCGACGGCGCGGTCGGTCGCGCCGCCCGGTCGTCCCCTAGGACCGGACAGCGGCCGGATCTGTGACAGCGGCAGCCGCCGGCGGGTGGACCGGGTG
>NZ_JBHJRC010000228.1:0-13470 GCF_042261735.1 Kitasatospora sp. NPDC056327
GGGCGTTCGCGTCCCGGCCCCGCCGCCGTCAGCGGCCGGGGCCCAGGGCCCGGCGCAGGAAGTCGAGCTGGTGGTGGTGCAGGTGCTCCACCACCAGCTCGTCGCTCGGCGAGTGCGCGGCGCCGACCAGCGGCAGCACCTCGTGCGGGCGCCCGGCGGCGAGCAGCGCGGCGGACAGCCGCAGGGTGTGCGCGGGCAGCACGTTGTCGTCGTCCAGGCCCTGGATCAGCAGCAGCGGGCGGCGCAGCCCGGGGGCGTCGGGCAGCAGCGAGGCGGCGTCGTAGCGCTCGGGGTGCTCGTCGGGGCGGCCGAGGAACCGTTCCTTCCAGTGGGTGTCGTAGAGCCGGTGCTCGACCGGCGGGGCTCCGGCGACGGCGGCGTGGAAGACGTCGGGGCGGCGCAGCACGGCGAGGGCGGCGAGGTAGCCGCCGTAGGACCAGCCCCGGACGGCGACCCGGCCGAGGTCGAGGAGTCCGGGGCGCAGTGCGGCGGCGGCGTGCAGGGCGTCGGCCTGGTCGTCCAGGGCGGGTCCGGCGATGTCCGCGAAGACGGTCTTCTCCCAGCGGGGGCCGCGTCCGGGGGTGCCGCGGCCGTCGACGGCGAGGACGGCGAAGCCCTGGTCTGCGAACCACTGGGAGGTGTGGTCCCACCAGTGCGGGGCGGCGGTGACCTTCTGCATGGCGGGGCCGCCGTAGGGGTCGAGCAGGACGGGCAGCGGGGCGTCGCCGGGGCGGTGGCCGGCGGGGAGGAAGAGCGTGGCGCGCAGGTCGCGCGGTCCGAGCCGGAGGAGCTCGGGACGGGCGGTGAGGACGGGGGTCTGCGCGTGGGAGGCGATCGTGAGGGCGGGGCGGCCGTCGCGGTGCACGGTGGTGCGGCCGGTGGGCGCCGGGCGTGCGTGCGGTGCGGACGAGCGTGCCGGCCCGCCGGGCGCCGGTGTGCACGCCGGGCTCGTGGGTGAGCCGGACGGCGCCCGTGGCCGGGTCCCACGACCAGAGGTGGGTCTCGGTCGGTTCGTCGGAGGCGGTGAACAGGACGTGGTCGCCGTCGACCGAGAGGACCGCGCGCAACTGGAGTCCGGCCGGGGTGACGGGGACGCCGTCCACGGTGAGGTGCCGGGTGTCGCCGCGGTCGGCGGAGTCCACGAGGGCGCCGCCGGCGGTGCGGGCGGGGACCCCGGGGAGGAGTTCGACCCAGTGCTCGTCGCGCTGTTCGGCGAGGACGCGGGTGGTGCCGTCGGCGGGGTCGATCGCGAGGGTGAGCACGGTGCGCTGGTCGCGGCTCTGCACGGCGGCGTAGGGGCCGTGGGCGTCCCAGCCGGCGGCGGTGAGGTACTCGGAGCCGGCCCGGTCCCGGCGGACCTCGGTGCGGGTGCCGTCGAGGCCGAGTATCCAGAGGGTGACCTCGGCGTTGTCGGTGCCGGCCAGCGGGTAGCGGATGACGCGCGGCGGCCGGGCGGGGTCGGCCGGGTCGGCGAGGTGGAGGCGGCGCAGCGGGCGTTCGTCGACCCGGGCGACCAGCAGCCGGGTGCCGTCGGGGGACCACCAGTGGGCGCGGTGGCGGTGCATGGACTCGGCGGCGACGTGCTCGGGCACGCCCCAGCGGACGTCGGGGTGTCCGGGGGCGGCGAGCAGGCGGTCGGCCGGGGCGTCGCCGGTCTGCCCGGCGGCGGAGCCCCCTGAGCCCCCTGAGCGCCCGGAGCGCCCGGTGTCGACGGTGTCCCCGGTGTCGACGCTGGCCTCGGTGTCGGCGGTGCTCCGGGCGTCCGCCGGGACGACCCGGAGGGCTCCGTCGCCGGCGTAGGCGATCCACCGGCCGGTGGGGTCGGGCCGCGGGTCGTACACCGCGGTGGCGGTGGGGACGCGGCGGACCTCGCCGGTGGTGGCGTCGGCGAGGTGGAGCACGCCGTTGAGGGCGAAGGCGGCGAGGCGGCCGGTGGCGTCGGTGGCGTAGGCGGTGATGCCGTTCGTCAGGACGCGGGAGCGTTCGCGGCGGATCCGTTCGGCCTCGGGGAGTTCGCCGTCGGCGGCGCCGAGGCCGCGGGGGTCGGCGAGCAGGCGCTCCCGGCCGCTGTCGGTGTCGAGGGCCCAGAGGCAGCCGACGGGGTCGTCGCCGGCCCCGGTGCGCAGGAACAGGACGGTGGCGCCGTCCGCGGTCACGGTGGGTGAGCCGGGGGCGCCGAGGGTGAGCCGGCGGGTGCGGGCCAGCTGCCGGGGGAGGGAGGGCGGGGGTTCGGGTACGGAGTGGGTCGCCATGAGGGGACCCTCGCACGCGGGGGCGGGCGCCGTCCCGGAAACGGTCCGGGGACCCGGGGACGGCGCGGGGACCAGGGAAGGCGGCCGGGGCCGGCACGGAAGTCTGGATTCCGTGCCGGCCCCGGAGGCGGGCGGCCGGGCGGTGGGCCGGCCGGGCGCCGTCGTCAGTGGACGTCGCCCATCAGCCGCACGACGTTGCGGCGGTACATGTACAGGGCCGCGCCGGCGATGATCGCCATGCTGCCCTGGACCGCGAAGTACCAGGTGGAACCCACCACGCTGTCGCCGAGGACGAGCTGGAAGATCGCCGCGACGCAGTCGCCCGCGGTGACCGCGAGGAACCAGACGCCCATCATCTGGCTGGCGTACTTGGCGGGCGCGAGCTTGGTGGTGACGGACAGGCCCACGGGGGAGAGGGACAGTTCGCCGACGGTCTGGATGAGGTAGACCATGGCCAGCCAGAGCGGCGTGACCTTGGTGCCGCCCGAGGCGGCGGCCATCGCCAGCATCATGATCATGAACGAGGCGCCGACCATCAGCAGGCCGAAGGAGAACTTCGCGGTGGTGCTGGGGTTCTTGGAGCGGCGGGCGAGCGCCACCCATATCCAGGCGAAGACCGGGGCCAGGGCCATGATGTACAGCGGGTTGAGCGACTGGAACCAGCTGGACGGGAAGTCGAAGCCGAACAGCGTGGACGAGGTGTTGTCCTGCGCGAAGATGTTCAGCGTCGAGCCGGACTGGTCGTAGATCATCCAGAACACGGCGGCGGCGACGAAGAACCAGATGTACCCGCTCATCCGGGACTGTTCGGTCGCGTCGAGGTCCTTGTCGCGCTTCACCTTGGCGAAGACGAAGACCGGGATCGCGAGGCCCGCGACGGACAGCGGCCAGATCGCCCAGTTGATGGTGAAGTGGCCGGTCAGGCCGACGGTCGCGTAGAAGACGACGGCCGCGGCGAGCCACAGGCCGGCCTTCTTGAGGATCGCGCTCCGCTCGGCGGCCGGGATGGGCGAGGTGACCACGTCGCTCTTGGCGCTCAGGTGGCGGCTGCCGAGCAGGAACTGGGTCAGGCCGAGGCCCATGCCGACGCCGGCGAGGGCGAAGCCCAGGTGCCAGTCGACGTTCTGGCCGATGGTGCCGATGACCAGCGGGGCGGCGAAGGCACCGAGGTTGATGCCCATGTAGAAGATCGTGAAGCCGCCGTCCCGGCGCGGGTCGTTGGGCCCGTCGTAGAGGTGGCCGACCATCGTGGAGATGTTGGCCTTCAGCAGGCCGGAGCCGATCGCGATGAACCCGAGGCCGCCGAAGAACGAGACGCTCACCGGCAGGGCCAGCAGGAAGTGGCCGATCATGATGATCGAGCCACCGAGGGCGACGGTCCTGCGGGCGCCGAGGAAGCGGTCGGCGATCCAGCCGCCCGGGAGGGCGAGCAGGTAGACCATCGCGGTGTACACGCTGTACACGGCGCTCGCGACGGCGAGCTTCATGCCGAGGCCGCCGTCCGTGACGGAGGCGGTCATGTAGAGCACCAGCAGGGCACGCATGCCGTAGTAGCTGAAGCGCTCCCACATCTCGCTCATGAAGAGGGTGGCGAGGCCCCGGGGGTGCCCGAGGAAGGTCTTGCCGCCGGAGGAGACCGGCTGTACAGCGGACTCCAGGGTCGTAGACGCCATGTGTAGTGGTTCCTTGCCTGACAGCGTCCGCCAAGGGGGGTGGCGGCGGACGTGGACGGAACCACTCTACGTGGCGACATTTGGCGTTATCAGCTGACAAAAGAGGCCAATTAGGTATGCCAATAGTAAAGTCAGCGACAGATTCGCCTCATTGATCCATGGTACGACGGGCCAAAATCCTTCAGTTGCAAGATCAAAGCGAAAGATCTTCGCCGAACGAGCGGTCCGGGCGTGTCGGTTGAGGCGTGATCGCCCTCTGTATAACGATCACGCACTGTGAACTACCTCACGGCACCAACGGGCGCACCCCGGCGGACTACCATCACCCCATGACCTGTGTGCTGCTCGCCGAGGACGACCCGGCGATCTCCGAACCGCTCGCCCGGGCACTGCGCCGCGAGGGCTACGAGGTGCTCGTCCGCGAGGACGGTCCGTCCGCACTGGCCGCGGGGCTCGGGGAGGAGGTCGACCTCGTCGTCCTGGACCTCGGCCTGCCCGAGATGGACGGGCTGGAGGTCTGCCGCCGGCTGCGCGCGGACGGCCGCAGCTGCCCCGTCCTGGTCCTCACCGCCCGCGCCGACGAGGTCGACACGGTGGTCGGCCTGGACGCCGGCGCCGACGACTACGTGACCAAGCCGTTCCGCCTCGCCGAACTGCTCGCCCGGGTCCGGGCCCTGCTGCGGCGCGGCAACGTCGACCAGCTCACCACCGGCGCCCACGGCGTCAAGATCGACATCGAGTCGCACCGCGCCTGGCTCGGCGAGGAGGAGCTCACCCTCTCCGCCAAGGAGTTCGAGCTGCTGCGGGTGCTGGTCCGCGACGCCGGGCGGGTGGTCACCCGCGAGGAGATCATGCGCCAGGTCTGGGACACCACCTGGTGGACCTCCACCAAGACCCTCGACATGCACATCTCCTGGCTGCGCAAGAAGCTCGGCGACGACGCCGCCAACCCCCGCTACATCGCCACCGTGCGCGGGGTGGGCTTCCGCTTCGAGAAGAATTAGCCCGAGCGGACGCCCCGCCCGGGGGCGTCCACCACCACGGGGAGCGGCAGCGTGAAACGCCGGATGATCAACTCGCTGCTGGGCGTCGTCCTCGTGGTGGTCGTGGTGTTCTGCGTCCCGCTGGCGCTGGTGGAGAAGCGCACCATCGTCAACGGCGCCCAGGACCGGGTGGACGCCGCCGCCGTACGGGTGCTCGCCCTGGTGGAGAACCGGCTCGCCGCCAACGAGCCGGTCACCGGCGACAAGTTCGCCAACCAGGTCCCCGAGGGCCAGTACGTCGAGGTCGACATCCCCGGCCGGGCCGTCGTCTCGCTCGGCCACCGGCCCGACGGCGACCACGTGCTCAAGGCCGTCGAGCGCGGCGCCAGCGGCGAGACCGTCACCGTCGAGCAGTCCCGCGAGGCGGTCGACCACGAGATCACCAACATGCTGCTGCTGCTCGGCGTCGTCGCGCTGCTCGCCGTGCAGGCCGCCGTCGCGCTCGCCGTCTGGCAGGCCAAACGGCTCGCCCGGCCGCTCACCGACCTCGCCGAGACCGCCGAACGGCTCGGCTCCGGCGACCCGCGCCCGCGCGACCGCCGCTACGGCGTGCCCGAACTCGACCGGGTCGCCGAGGTGCTCGACGTCAGCGCCGTCCGGATCGCCCGGATGCTCACCGCCGAACGCCGGCTCGCCGCCGACGCCTCGCACCAGCTGCGCACCCCGCTCACCGCCCTCTCCATGCGGCTTGAGGAGATCACCGCGCTCGCCGAGGACCCGGAGACCGTCAAGGAGGAGGCGACCATCGCCCTCCAGCAGGTCGAGCGGCTCACCGACGTCGTCCAGCGGCTGCTCACCACCCAGCGCGACCCGCGCAGCCCCACCGCCGTCGCCTTCGACCTCGACGACGTGATCAAGCAGCAGGTCGAGGAGTGGGGGCCGTCGCTGCGCGGTACCGGCCGGGTGCTGCAGGTCGAGGGCCTGCAGGGGGTCACCGCCGTCGGCACCCCCGGCACGGTCGCCCAGGTGCTGGCCACCCTGATCGAGAACTCGCTGATGCACGGCGCCGGCACGATCACCCTGCGGGTGCGGCCCTCCGGGACCTCGGCGGTCGTCGAGGTGCAGGACGAGGGCCCCGGGGTGCCCGCGGAGCTGGGCAACCGGGTCTTCGAGCGGGCGGTCAGCGGCCGCAACTCGACCGGCATCGGCCTCGCCGTCGCCCGCGACCTCGCGGAGGCGGACGGCGGGCGGCTGGAGCTGCTCTCGCTGCGGCCGGCGGTGTTCGCGCTCTTCCTGGGCCGCAGCCGGCGCGAGGCGTGAGCCGGGGGCGGGGCCGGCGCCGGGCGGTGCTCAGAAGCCGGTGTCCCGGAGGACGTCCAGGTCGGTGAAGGTGGGCGGCGCGTCGCAGAGCGCCACCATCTCGCGGTGGACCCGGTCGGTCTCCGGCAGGTGCGAGTTGCGCATCGCGTCCTCGTAGGAGGCGAACTCGACGATCTCCACGACGTGCCGCGGGTCCGAGCGGTCGGTGGCGACCATCGCGTGCCCGACGGTGCGCCGGCCCTCGGTCTGCTCGGCCCAGCGGTCCAGCAGGCCGTTGAGCTCGGTGAGGTGGTCGGTCCGGCAGTCGATGATCTGGACGAAGGTCATGGCGAGCCTCCTGCGCCCCCGCGGCCTCGATCGTTCGCCGGCCGTGCCCGCCCCCGGTCACCACTGTCCTCCTGCCGCCGCACCGGCGGCAACCGGGAGCGGGGCGGGAGGGCGGTCACTCGGCCTTGGCGAGCCGGATCTGCTCGGTGGCCAGCATCAGCTCGGCCTGGGCCACCACCGCGGCTGCGGGGGCTGCGGGGGCTGCGGGGGCTGCGGTGGCGGTCTGGGCGGCGACCGGGGCGGCGGGCTCCTCGGCGGCGACCGGCTGCGGCACGGCCTTGAACACCCAGGTCCGGTACGAGACGAAACGGAAGACCGTCCCCAGCGCGAGACCGCCGACCTTCGCGGCCAGCTGCTCGAAGTGCGAGGAGAGCCCCAGCACGTACACCGAGAAGCCGAGCACCCCGGTCTCGATCAGCATGCCGGCCCCGCTGAAGAGCAGGAAGAGGGTGATCTCCCGCTTGCGCGAGGCGGCGTCGCGGTCCCGGTACAGCCAGTAGCGGTACCCCAGGTAGTTGGTCGCGATCGCGACCAGGGTGGCGACGATGTTGGAACGCAGCGACGCCAGGTGCAGGCCGTTGATGCAGACCCAGAAGACGGCGAAGTTCACCACGACACCGCTGAGGCCGACGATGCCGAACTTCACCGCCTCGCCCGACAGACCGCGCAGTTTCTGCGCCAGCGAGGGGTTCGACGCCGTGGTCGTCGCCATACCGGGCTGCCTCCATGTGCCTGCGGACGAAAGGGTGCCGAGGCCTGAGTGCCGTCAACCCCTTGAGCCCTGCGTGCACGCACATGATCGGATCGCGCATATCAGGACCTGGCCGACCAGGCTACCCGGTTCCACCGATCGGCTCAGCCCCCCGGCCGGGCCGGAGTGGAACCCCATGGCTGGGACGCGTCCGGTCCGGGAGCGGTTCCACGCCCTCCGACCGGCCCGGATATCCTGGCGGGGTGACTTCCCCGGGCAACGCGAATTTTCCAGTGGTGGGCATGATCGGCGGCGGGCAGCTCGCCCGCATGGCACACCAGGCGGGCATCCCGCTCGGGATCCGGTTCAGGCTCCTCGCCGACACTCCCCAGGACTCGGCCGCGCAGGTCGTCTCCGACACGGTCCTCGGCGACTACCGCGACCTCGACACCCTCCGTCGCTTCGCCGAGGGCTGCGACGTGATCACCTTCGACCACGAGCACGTGCCGACCGAGCACCTGCGGGCCCTCCAGGCCGACGGCGTCGCCGTCCGGCCGGGCCCGGAGGCGCTGGTCAACGCCCAGGACAAGGGCGTGATGCGGGCCAGGCTCGACTCCATCGGCGTCCCCTGCCCCCGGCACCGGATCGTCGCCGACCCGGCCGACGTGACCGCCTTCGCCGAGGAGGGCGACGGCTACCCGGTGGTCCTGAAGACCGTCCGCGGCGGCTACGACGGCAAGGGCGTCTGGGTGGTCGGCGACGAGGAGGCGGCCGCGGCCCCCTTCCTGGCCGGCGTCCCGGTGCTCGCCGAGGAGAAGGTCGACTTCGTCCGCGAGCTGGCCGCCAACGTGGTCCGCTCGCCCAGTGGCCAGGCGGTCGCCTACCCGGTGGTGGAGAGCGTCCAGGAGAACGGCGTCTGCGCCGAGGTCACCGCCCCCGCGCCCGGCCTCGACCCGGCGCTGTCCGACGAGGCCCAGCAGCTCGCCCTGCGGATCGCCGGCGAGCTGGACATCACCGGCCACCTCGCCGTCGAGCTGTTCCAGACCCGCGACGGCCGGATCCTCGTCAACGAGCTGGCCATGCGCCCGCACAACTCCGGGCACTGGAGCCAGGACGGCGCCGTCACCTCGCAGTTCGAGAACCACCTGCGGGCCGTCCTCGACCTGCCGCTCGGCGACCCGCGGCCGCGCGCCCCGTGGACCGTGATGGTCAACGTCCTGGGCGGGGACTACCCGGACATGTACCACCCCTTCCTGCACTGCATGGCCCGCGACCCCGGCCTGCGGATCCACATGTACGGCAAGGACGTGAAGCCCGGCCGCAAGGTCGGCCACGTCAACGTCTTCGGGGACGACCTCGACGACGTCCGCGAGCGCGCCCGCCACGCGGCCGCCTACCTGCGAGGAACGATCACCGAATGACCTCCCCCGCCCACCCGTCGTCCGGCCGGCACCCCCACGCGGGCGCCGACGCCCGCACCCCCCTCGTCGGCGTCGTCATGGGCTCGGACTCCGACTGGCCCGTGATGGAGGCCGCCGCCCAGGCCCTGGACGAGTTCGAGATCCCCTATGAGGTCGACGTCGTCTCCGCGCACCGGATGCCGCGCGAGATGGTCGCCTACGGGGAGAACGCCCACAAGCGCGGGCTGAAGGCGATCATCGCCGGGGCCGGCGGCGCCGCCCACCTGCCGGGCATGCTCGCCTCCGTCACCCCGCTGCCGGTGATCGGCGTGCCGGTGCCGCTGCGCTACCTGGACGGCATGGACAGCCTGCTGTCGATCGTGCAGATGCCGGCTGGGGTGCCGGTGGCCACCGTCTCGGTGGCGGGCGCGCGCAACGCGGGCCTGCTGGCGGTGCGGATGCTGGCGGCGTTCGACCCGGAGCTGACCGAGCGGATGACCGACTTCCAGGCCGAGCTGAACGGCCAGGCCACCGAGAAGGGCAAGAAGCTCCGGGCGAAGGTGGCAGGTTCCGCCTCCTTCGGCTTTGGAAAGTAGTCAAATCGGATACAACAGCTCGTATGACCTCTGAGCTGCTGGATTCCACCCCCGCGGACGCCACGGACGCCGCCTCCCTGCTGGAGCGAGCCAAGGACGTCCTGCGCACCGCCCCCGTGGTCGACGGCCACAACGACCTGCCCTGGGCGATGCGCGAGCAGGCCGGCTACGACCTCGACGCCCTCGACCTCGCCGCCGACCAGAGCGACCGCCTGCACACCGACCTCGCCCGCCTCACCGCGGGCGGGGTCGGCGCGCAGTTCTGGTCCGTCTACGTGCCGAGCCGCCTCGCCGGGGACCACGCGGTCAGCGCCACCCTCGAACAGATCGACTTCGTCCACGCGCTGGTCGGGCGCTTCCCCGACCGGCTGCGCCTCGCGCTCACCGCCGACGACCTCGAATCGGCCCGTGCCGAGGGCCGGATCGCCTCCCTCATCGGCGCCGAGGGCGGCCACTCGATCGACAGCTCGCTCGCCACCCTGCGGGCCCTGTACACGCTCGGCGTCCGCTACCTGACCCTCACCCACAACGACAACACGCCGTGGGCCGACTCCGCGACCGACGAGCCCGCCGCCGGCGGCCTCACCGCGTTCGGCGAGGAGGTCGTCCGGGAGATGAACCGGCTCGGCATGCTCGTCGACCTCTCGCACGTCTCCGCCGACACCATGCGCGACGCCCTGCGCGTCAGCGAGGCGCCCGTGCTCTTCTCGCACTCCTCCTCGCGCGCCGTCTGCGACCACCCGCGCAACGTCCCGGACGACGTGCTCGCGCAGCTCCCCGGCAACGGCGGCGTGGCGATGGCCACCTTCGTGCCCAAGTTCATCCTGCCCGCCGCCATCGAGTGGACCGCCGCCGCCGACGAGAACATGCGCGCCCACGGCTTCGACCACCTCGACACCACCCCCGAGGGGATGGCCTGCCAGCGCGCCTTCGAGCGGACCAGCCCCCGCCCGGTCGCCACCGTCACCACGGTCGCCGACCACCTCGACCACATGCGCGAGGTCGCCGGCGTCGACCACATCGGCATCGGCGGCGACTACGACGGCACCGCCTTCCTCCCGGACGGCCTCGACGACGTCGCCGGCTACCCCAATCTGATCGCCGAACTGCTCCGCCGCGGCTGGTCCGCGGCCGACCTCGCCAAGCTCACCTGGCACAACGCCGTCCGCGTCCTGCGCGACGCCGAGTTCGCCGCCGCCCGGCTGCGCGCCGGGGGCCGCACCCCGTCCCTCGCCACCCTCGCCGGCCTGGACGGCGCGGCCGGCTGACGGCCCGCGGCAGACGGGGCCGGGCCCGTCTGCCGCTCCGGCCCGGCCGCCGCGGCCCGCGCGCGTGCGCCGGTCCGGCAGCCTCAGCCCAGACGGGGCAGTTCGATGGCCGGGCACCGGTCCATGACCATCTCCAGCCCGGCGGCGGTGGTCCGGGCGTACGCCGCCTCGTCGACCACGCCGAGCTGGAACCAGACCGCCTTCGCGCCGGCGGCCACCGCCTGGTCGGCCACCTCGCCGGCCAGGTCGCTGTTCACGAACACGTCCACCACGTCGACCGGGAACGGGATGTCCGCGAGCGAGCGGTAGCCCTGCTCGCCGAGCACCGTCTCGGCCTTCGGGTGGACCGGCACGATCCGCTTCCCGTGGCGCTGCAGCACCCGCGCGACGCCGTGCGCGGCGCGGGCGGTGTTGGTGGACAGGCCGACCACGGCCCAGGTGTCGCCCCCGGAGGTGAGGACGGAGCGGACCGCCGCGTCGATGTCGTGGTTCGTCATGGTCGGGGCAACGACGGCCCGCCCCCCGGGATTCCCGTCAGCTGGGGCGGCCGAGGGCGCGGTAGGTCCACCCGGCGGCGCGCCAGGCGTCGGCGTCCAGGACGTTGCGGCCGTCCAGGAGGCGGCGTTCGGCGACGACCGCGCCGAGTCCGGCCGGGTCGAGGGTGCGGAACTCCTGCCACTCGGTGAGGTGCAGGACGACGTGCGCGCCCTCGGCGGCCTCCAGGGCGGAACCGGCGTAGGCCAGGCCCGGGAACATCTTGCGCGCGTTGTCCATCGCCTTGGGGTCGTAGACGGTGACCTGCGCGCCCTGGAGCTGGATCTGCGCGGCGACGTTGAGCGCGGGCGAGTCCCGGATGTCGTCCGAGTTGGGCTTGAACGCGGCACCGAGCACGGCGACCCGCCGCCCCAGGAAGCCGCCGCCGCACTGCTCGCGGGCCAGTTCGACCATCCGCGAGCGGCGGCGCATGTTGATCGAGTCGACCTCGCGCAGGAAGGTCAGCGCCTGGTCGGCGCCCAGTTCGCCGGCCCGCGCCATGAACGCCCGGATGTCCTTGGGCAGGCAGCCCCCGCCGAAGCCGAGGCCGGAGTTGAGGAACTTGCCGCCGATCCGCTCGTCCAGCGCGAGCGCCGCGCTCAGCTGGGTGACGTCGGCGCCGGCCGCCTCGCAGACCTCGGCCATCGCGTTGATGAAGGAGATCTTGGTGGCCAGGAAGGAGTTGGCGGCGGCCTTCACCAGCTCGGCGGTCGCGTAGTCGGTCACCAGGAAGGGCACCCCGGCGGCGATCGGCTCCGCGTACACCTCGCGCAGCAGCCGCTCGGCGCGCTCGCTGCGGGCGCCGACCACGATCCGGTCCGGCCGCAGGGTGTCCTGGACGGCGAGGCCCTCCCGCAGGAACTCCGGGTTCCAGGCCAGCTCGGCGCCCTCGCCGACCGGCGCCAGCGAGGCCAGCCGCTCCGCCAGCCGGCCGGCCGAGCCGACCGGCACGGTGGACTTGCCGACCACCAGCACCGGGCGGGTCAGGTGCGGGGCGAGCGCGTCGATCGCGGCGTCCACGTACGACATGTCGGCGGCGAACTCGCCCTTGCGCTGCGGGGTGTTGACGCAGACGAAGTGCACGTCGCCGAACTCGGCGGCCTCCTGCGCGGAGGTGGTGAACCGCAGCCGGCCGGTCGAACCCGCGTGCCCGGCCACGTGCTTGAGCAGCAGCTCGGACAGGCCCGGCTCGTACATCGGGACCTCGCCGGCGGTCAGGGTGGCGATCTTCTCCGGATCGATGTCCAGCCCCAGCACCTCGAAGCCGAACTCCGCCATGGCGGCGGCGTGGGTGGCGCCGAGATAGCCGGTGCCGATCACGGAGATGCGGAGGGTCACGGTTTCCCCTTAGGGCGGGCGACGGGCGGCACGGCCCCGGGTCGCGACCGCGCCCACCGATGCTATCCGGCCGCGGCCGGCGGGCCGCCGGCCCCCGCTGCGACCCCGCGACACCCCCGCCGTGACCCGGAAGCGAGGACCTAGGCAGCCGCAGGCCGGAGCCCTAGGATTTCACCGAACGATCTACTGAACGGTAATTAACCGGCTTCGCGGCCGGTGGGACTCTTCGACGAGGCGGGCATCATGGCGGGCAGCGCAGGGGCGGCGGACTTCGATCTCTTCCGGGTCTCCGAGGAGCACGGGATGCTGCGTGAGGCGGTGCGTTCGCTGGCGGAGGCGAAGATCGCGCCGTTCGCGGCGGAGGTGGACGAGGAGGGGCGTTTTCCGCAGGAGGCGCTGGAGGCGCTGCGGGGGAGCGATCTGCATGCGGTGCACGTGCCGGAGGAGTTCGGGGGTGCGGGGGCGGATGCGCTGGCGACGGTGATCGTGATCGAGGAGGTGGCGCGGGTGTGTGCGTCGTCGTCGTTGATTCCGGCGGTGAACAAGCTGGGGTCGTTGCCGGTGCAGTTGGCGGGGTCGGCGGAGCTGAAGGCGCGGTATCTGGGGGCGCTGGCGCGGGGGGAGGGGATGTTCTCGTACTGCCTGTCGGAGCCGGAGGCGGGGTCGGATGCGGCGGGGATGCGGACGCGGGCGGTGCGGGACGGGGATTTCTGGGTGCTGGACGGGGTGAAGCGGTGGATCACGAATGCGGGGGTGTCGGAGTTCTACACGGTGATGGCGGTGACGGATCCGGAGCGGCGGTCGAAGGGGATTTCGGCGTTCGTGGTGGAGCGGGGTGATGCGGGGGTGTCGTTCGGTGCGCCGGAGCGGAAGCTGGGGATCAAGGGGTCGCCGACGCGTGAGGTGTATTTCGACGGGGTGCGGATTCCGGCGGACCGGATGATCGGTGCGGAGGGGACGGGGTTCGCGACGGCGATGCGGACGCTGGACCATACGCGGGTGACGATCGCGGCGCAGGCGCTGGGGATCGCGCAGGGGGCGCTGGACTATGCGAAGGGGTATGTGGGGGAGCGGCGGCAGTTCGGGAG
>NZ_JBHJRC010000229.1:0-13403 GCF_042261735.1 Kitasatospora sp. NPDC056327
GGGGTGGGGCGGGCCGCCGCGGGCCGTGCGGGGTCAGGAGTGGCCGAGCTCCTCGGTCGGCGCGTCCGGCTCGACGGAGCCGGAGAGCCGGTCCGGGTGCAGCGGCAGCGGCTCGACCACCAGCTCGTCGAGGATCAGCGCGGCCGGGGCCGGCGGGGCCGGGATGACGGCCGCCTCGGAGTGCCCGCCGCAGCCGTACGCGAAGGAGACGATCTGGCCGTCGGCCGGACCGAACTCGTTGCCGCACACGCCGAAGGCCTGGCCGAGCGAGCCCCCGATCGGGACCAGGAAGCCGCAGCTGGCGCAGGAGGCCGGGGCGGACTGCGCCATCGGCGTCTGCGGTCCGTGCGCCTTCTCCCAGCGGTCGGCGGCCAGGTGCAGGCCGAGCCGGGAGAGCACCCGGCTGCGTCCCATGCCCAGTTCGTCGGCGATCGCGCCGATCTGGGCGCGGACCGGGGCCGGCTGGATGTCCGGGTCGCTGACCAGCACGTCCTCCTGGGCGGCCTGGGCCACCGCGGAGTTCGGCGCGGGCTCGTCCTCGCCGGTCCAGCCCGGCTCCAGCCGCGCGTCGTCGGCGTCGGTCGGCAGCAGGTCGCCCGGGCCCATGTCGCCCGGGCGCAGCCGCTCGCTCCACGGCACCCACTGCGGGGCGAGGATCGCGTCGGCGCCGGGCAGCAGCACGACCTCGTCCAGCGTCACGTTCTTGGCGCGCGGGGCGCGCGCCACGGTCACCGCCCAGTGCCAGCCCCGGTAGGCCGCGTCCAGGCACTCGAAGGTGTGGGTGACCACACGGTCGGCCTCCGCCTGGACACCCAGGTGGACTCCGACGGTCTCGGCGCCGACCGCCTCCTCTGCGGCCTGGCGGGCGAGTTCGACGGCCTCGGCACAGAGCCGATCAGGGGTACGGCTTCGCATCGCAGCACTCACGGCGTCGATTCTCTCCCATTTCTTCTGTCGCCCACGGCGAGTCGCCTGTTCCGTCGCGGCTCGGTTCCTCGTCCATTCTGCGCGACCGCGGCCCGCCGCGGATACCGGCCGCGCCGCTCGTCAGGTCCGCCGGCGCCGGTCTGGCCCTCGGCGGACCCTGGGCAGGCTACCCGTCGGTCGGCCACCCGGCACAGTCCGGGGCGTTCCGGAGTGGCTCCGGACCGTCCGGAACGCGAACGCCGGCCGTCGGCAGCGCGGCGCGGAGCGGAATCCCGCGTTGTCGTCGCGATTCTGGGGCAGGATGGGCATGTGGCGGACGAGAACCCGTCGCAGCACGCACTGCGCGCCTCGCAGGCCGGCAGCCCCGACGAGGCGAACGCCGTGCCGCGACAGCAGCCTCCGGTCCACGCTGCGGGCGAACCGCGAGCCGTGGACGCCTCGTCACTGCCCGGCGCAGGGGGGCCCGAGCCCGCGCCGGAGGAACCCGGGAAGCCCGGGGAGTCCCCCGGCGGCCCCGGTTCCCCCGACCCGTCCGACCCGTCCGACCCGTCCGACCCGTCCGACCCGTCCGACCCGTCGTCCGGCCTCCCCGGCTCCTCCGGCGACGCCGAGGGCCGCGGGGACGGCGGGGACCGCGAGGGCCCCGACGAGGAGGAGCCCCGCCGGCACTTCCTGGTCCGCACCGCCTCCGCCGCCGGCTCCCGCACCGGCAAGGTGGTGCACGGCACCGGCCGCCGGATCCGGCGGGCCACCGCCGCCGAGGGCGCCGGCGAGTCCGGCCTCGCCAAGCTGATCGAGCTGCACGCGCTGAACGCCTTCGGCGACATGCTGATCACCGTGGCGCTCGCCTCCACCATCTTCTTCTCGGTGCCCACCGGCGAGGCCCGCGGCCGGGTGGCGCTGTACCTGCTGATCACCATGGCCCCGTTCGCCCTGCTCGCCCCGGTGATCGGCCCGCTGCTGGACCGGCTGCCGCACGGCCGCCGGGCCGCGATGGCGATGTCGATGCTGGCCCGCGCGGTGCTCGCCTGGACGATGGCCGGCGTGGTGGTCGGCGGCGGCATCGCGCTCTACCCGGAGGCGCTCGGCGTACTGGTCGCGTCCAAGGCGTACGGGGTGGTGCGCAGCGTCGTGGTGCCCCGGCTGCTGCCCAGCCGGCTGTCCCTGGTGAAGGCGAACTCCCGGGTCACCCTGGCCGGTCTGCTGGCCACCATGGTCGCGGCCGGCGTCGGGGGGCTGCTGCACCTGATCGGGCCGGGCTGGCCGCTGCGCGGCGCCTTCCTGGTGTTCGTCGCGGGCACCCTGATGGCCTTCCACCTGCCGCACGGGGTCGACTCGGCCAAGGGCGAGCAGCGCGCCGTGCTGCACGCCGAGGAGCACCCGCCGGGCCACCACCACGGCGTGCTGCACGGCCGGGGCGCCGCCGCGGCGCCCGCCGGAACGGCCCCCGGCCCGGCCGCCGGGCAGCGGCCCAAGGCCTCGCTGCGGACCGTCGGCCCCTCGGTGATCCTGGCACTGCGGGCGATGGCGGCGATGCGCTGGCTGGTCGGCTTCCTGGTGATGTTCCTGGCGTTCCTGCTGCGCGAGGAGCCGGTGGGCGGCCTGCAGCCGACCCTGGCCCTGGGCCTGGTGGCGCTGGCCGCCGGGACGGGCAACGCGCTCGGCTCCGCGCTCGGCGCCTGGCTGCGCACCCGCACGCCGGAGGTGACGGTCACCGCGATGCTGCTGCTGGCCTGCTGTGCCACGGCCTCGGCCGCGCTCTGGTACGGCACGGTGACCGTGGTGGCGGTCGCCGGGACGGCCGGGACGGCGGCCTCGCTGGGCAAGCTGTCGCTGGACGCGCTGATCCAGCGGGACGTCCCCGAGTCGGTGCGCACCTCCGCCTTCGCGCGCTCGGAGACGGCGCTCCAGCTGTCCTGGGTGGCGGGCGGCGCGGTCGGCATCCTGCTGCCGCTGAACGGCACGCTGGGCCTGTCGGTGGCCGCCGCCGTGCTCGGCGTGATGCTGCTGTGGACGTTCCGCTCGCTGCTGCGGGTGGGACCGCGCCGCCGCGCGGCGGCGCCCAGGGTGGCCTAGGGCGTGTCTTGTGGATCTTGTCGGACAGGCCGCGGCGTTGGGGTGCGTGCATCGCAGGGCGGAGGAGGGAGCCACTGCGGAGCATTGGCGACCGACGACAACGCGGCGAGGTGCGTGCCCCGGCGTCGCGGGCCCGGCAGTCGCGGACAACACGCGGTTGCCGACCCCCGCGTAGCGTGATCGCGAAAGCCCGGTAGCCTCTGACGCATGAGCCTCAGCACCCGCGTCATCGCCGGCCTCGGCGCCGTCGTCGTCATCGCCGCCGGCACGGTCGGCGGGTCCATTGCCTTCGCCTCCGGCCAGCACGAGAGCAGCGACCACCGCGCGACGCTGGTGGTAGGCAACTCCTCGCAGGAGAAGAACCCGTTCTGCTTCAACGGCGGCCAGCCGCTGACCGAGCAGCAGCAGGAGGAGTGCCAGGACAAGGCCGGCAAGGCCCTGGAGGAGGGCACCCTCCCCAAGTCCGACGTGACCCTCAGCGACCGGATCGGCATCGGCGTCACCCCGGACGTGGCGGACCGCGGCTGGTGGGCCAACTCCAACGGCGGCCAGCAGGGCCAGGGCGGCCGGTTCATCCTGGCCTCGGCGGCCAAGGACGTCACGTACTCCGGCTCCGTCCCGGCGAGCAAGGCGCTCAACGCCTCCGGCAAGACGCTGATCACCGTGGTCGAGACCGACCCGAAGGCGCCGGACTCGATCTACGCCGTGTGGTACTTCCAGCTGAACACCCAGGACAGCTGACGGTCCCGCGGTGACGGCAGGTCTTCCCGGCGAGCAGCCGGGCCCCGAGCGGGCCCGGCTGCTCGTCGTCGTCGCGGTGCCGGCCGAGGCCGAGGCCGTGCTGCGCGGCCTGACGGCCGGACCGGACGCCTCCCCGGGCGGCGCCCCGGAGCCGGTGGCGCTGCCGGGCGGCACGCTGGAGCGGGTCGCGCACCCCTCGGGCGTCACGGTGGACGTGCTGGCCGGCGGGGTCGGCCCGGGTGCCGCGGCCGCCGCCGCGGCGACCGCGCTCACCGCGGCCCGCTACGACCTGGTGGTCTCGGCCGGGATCGCTGGCGGCTTCGCGCCCCGGGCGCCGATCGGCGCGACCGTGATCGCCACCGCGATCGTCGCCGCGGACCTGGGCGCCGAGACCCCCGAGGGCTTCGCCGACGTCACCGAACTGGGTTTCGGGACCGTCCGGCACACCCCGGCGCCCGGGGCCGCGGCACTGGCCGCGCTGGCCCTGGACGCGGTCACCGGCACGGTGCTCACCGTCTCGACGGTGACCGGCGGCGCCGGCCGCGCCGCCGAGCTGACCGCCCGCCACCCGGACGCGGTGGCCGAGGCGATGGAGGGCTTCGGGGTCGCCGAGGCCGCCGCCCGGCACGGGGTGCCGGTGTTCGAACTGCGCACCGTCTCCAACGCCGTGGGCCCGCGCGACCGGGCCGCCTGGCGGATCGGCGAGGCACTGGCCGCGCTGGAGCGCGCCTTCGCCGCCCTGCCCCACCCCGCGCTAGTGAAGGAGGCCGGCCGTGGCTGAACGGCTGAGCATCGCGTACTCGCCCTGCCCGAACGACACCTTCGTGTTCCACGCCTGGGCGCACGGCCTGGTCCCGGGCACGGACGCCCCCGAGGTGACCTTCGCCGACATCGACGTCACCAACGGCCTGGCCGAGCGCGGCGAGCTGGACGTCCTCAAGGTCAGCTACGGCGCCCTGCCCTGGCTGCTGGACGAGTACACCCTGCTGCCGTGCGGCGGCGCGCTCGGCCGCGGCTGCGGCCCGCTGGTGCTGACCCGCCCGGAGGTCGGCGACGACCTGAGCGGGAGGACCGTCGCCGTCCCCTCCGAGCGCTCCACCGCCTACCTGCTGTTCCGGCTGTGGGCGGCGCGGGCGGTGCCCGGCGGCCTGGGCGGGATCGTGGTGCTGCCGTTCCACGAGATCATGCCCGCTGTCCGGGACGGACGGGTGGACGCCGGTCTGGTCATCCACGAGGCCCGCTTCACCTACCGGAACTACGGTCTGCGCAGCCTCGCCGACATGGGCGAGGCCTGGGAGCGGGAGACCGGCCTGCCGATCCCGCTGGGCGCGATCATCGCCAGGCGCTCGCTGGGCGCGGAGCGGCTGAGGGAGCTCACCGGGGCGATCCGCGCCTCCGTCCGGCAGGCCTGGGACGACCCGGCGGCCGGCCGCGCGTACGTGCTGGAGCACGCCCAGGAGATGGATCCGGACGTCGCCGACCAGCACATCGGCCTGTACGTCAACGAGTTCACCGCGGACCTCGGCGAGGAGGGGCACGCGGCCGTCCGCGCACTGCTCACCCGGGCCGCCGCGGAAGGGCTGGTGCCCCCGCTCGGCCCGGGTGCGCTGGACTTCTGAGCCCCGCCGGGGAGCCCTACACGTCGAACTGTTCGGCCACCCCGCGCAGCAGCACGGCGAGCTTCTGACCGGCCGGCTTGGCCGGGTAACGGCCGTGCTGGAGGCCCGGCAGCACCGAGTCCATCATCGTGATGAGGTCCTGGACGAGCGCCGCCATGTCGTCCGGGCTCTTGCGCTGGGCGGCGGCCACCGACGGCAGCGCGTCCAGGAGCTGGACCTGCATCGCCTGGTCCCCGCGGTGCCCCGCGACCACGCCGAACTCGACCCGCTGGCCCGGCTTCAGCGACGTGATCCCGGCGGGCAGCGCCTTGGTGTGGACGAAGACGTCGCCGCCGTCGTCGCGCGACAGGAAGCCGAAGCCCTTCGTCTCGTTGAACCACTTGACCTGGCCGGTGGGCATCTCGAACAGTCCTCGATGTGGGTGTGAGGGATCCCGGCCCTGGCCGGGGATCACTGGGTGGTGGGAGAGCGGACCGGCCTCTGGGGGCACGCCCGAAGGGGCGCGTACGGCTGGCACGCTGTAAGGAGCAGACTAACGGTCCGTCACTGTCTCATCCGCGTTCCGCACAAGATCCGTACGGGGTTCCGGCGGCCACGGTCGACCCGGGACAGGCGTGAACGGGACGCGGCTCGGCGCTGTCCACAGGCTCACACCTCCGGTCGGAGAGAACGGGGCGCACTGATCGCACCCCTCGGCACAGCCTGCATACCCCCGCCCAGCAGGGATCAAAACTCCCAGCGCCCGGAAAACTGCGCAACGTGACGGGGCCGCTCGTCCGCGAAGCGCCCGCCCGCGCGTCCGGCACCACCGCGGCCGGACGGGCGCCGGAGGCCTCTGCGACACTGGGACGGCAGCCGAACCCGCCGTCCCGGCCGCAGAGGAGCGAGCCCCGTGAGCAGCCAGAGCACCGACCCCGGCGACGCCTTCGTCAAGGCCGGAGCGATCGTCTTCGGCCTCGGCGCGCTCGCCACGCTCGTCACCTTCGTCCCGCTGTTCCTGGACCTGACCCGGCTACCCACGGCCGCGTACTGGCTGAGCATGCTGATGCCGCTCGGCTTCCTGCTCGCCGTCGTCGGCCTGCTGCTCTCGGCGCGGGCCCAGCGGCGCCGGGCCCGCGCGAACGCCCGGACCGGGACGAACGCCCAGGCTCCGGCGAGCGCCTAGGCCCGCTCTCCGAGGCCCCGGGCGCGGGCGAGGTGCCCGGCGAGCCAGGCCGGGAAGGCGGTGAGGTCGGGCAGGACGACGTCCGCGCCCGCCGCCCGCAGCTCGTCGGCGCCGTACGGGCCGGTGGCCACCGCCACCGCGACGGCGCCCGCGTGCCGGGCGCCCCGGATGTCGCCGAGGTGGTCGCCGACGTAGACGGTGGCGCCGTGCTCGCGCAGCGCCACGCCCTTGGTCTCCGCCCAGAGGTCGCCGACCACCGCGTCCGCGTGCAGGCCCGCGTGCTCCAGGTGGAGCCGGGCGTTCGGCTCGTACTTGCCGGTGATGACCGCGACCCGGCCGCCGTGCGCGCGCACCGCCTCCACCGCGGCGTGCGCACCCGGCAGCGGGACGGTCGGGGCGAAGGCGTGGTCCACGTACAGCGTGCGGTAGCGGTGCGCGACCGCGTCCACCCGCTCCTCCGGGAACCAGTTGCGCAGCTCGTCGAGGAGCGGCGGCCCGAGCCGGGTCACCACCAGGTCGGCGTCGATGACGGTGCCGGTCTCGGCCGACAGCGCCAGGTAGGTGGCCCGGATGCCGGGCCGGGTGTCCAGCAGCGTCATGTCGAGGTCGAAACCGACGGTGAGCGGGGCTTCCGGGGTCGCAGACATGCGGCCAGGCTATCCAACCGGCCCGGAGGAACGATTTGCCCCGGCTTCGGCGTGGAACTTAGGTTTGCCTGAGCTATCTGCGAGAGAGAGCCATGACCGACACCACCGCGCCCGGCAGGGCCCGCCTGCTGCGCCGCCGAATACTGTGGCTCGCCGCCGCGCTGACCGTGCTGGCCGCCGCGGTGCTGCTGAGCCTGGCGGTCGGCAGCCGGAACATCCCCTTCGGCGACACCCTCGACGCCCTGCTGCACGGCGGGGACACCACCAACGCCGTCGTGGTCCGCGAACTGCGCGTGCCGCGCACCGTCGTCGGCCTCGCGGTCGGCGCGGCGCTCGGCATGGCCGGCACCGTCATGCAGGGGATCACCCGCAACCCGATCGCCGACCCGGGCATCCTCGGCGTCAGCCAGGGCGCGGCGGCCGGCGTGGTGCTGGCGATCTCCGCGTTCGGGATCTCCACGCTGACCGGCTACGTCTGGTTCGGCTTCGCCGGTGCCGCGATCGCCACCGTCCTGGTGTACGGGCTCGCCGGGCGCGGCCGGGGCGGGGCGACACCGATCAAGCTGGCGCTGGCCGGCTCGGCGATGTCCGCGTTCATCGCCTCGCTCAACACCCTGGTGCTCACCACCGACGCCGCCGCCATGGACCAGTTCCGCTTCTGGCACGTCGGCTCGCTGTCCGGCCGCACCGCGGACGTCGCCTGGCAGCTGATGCCGTTCCTGGCCGTCGGCACGGTGCTGGTCCTCGCGGTGGCGCGCGGGCTGGACGCGCTGGCGCTCGGCGACGACACCGCCAAGGGTCTCGGCGCGAAGACCGGGCTGGTCCGGGCGGTCGGGGCGCTCGGCGCCACCGTGCTGACCGGCTCGGCGGTCGCCGCGGCCGGACCGGTCGCCTTCGTCGGCCTGGCCGTGCCGCACGCCGCCCGCGCGGTGGCCGGCGCCGACCACCGCTGGGTGCTCGCGCTCTCCGCGGTGCTCGGCCCGGCGCTGCTGCTGCTCGCCGACACCCTCGGCCGGGTGCTGTTCCCGCCCTCCGAGGTGCCCGCCGGGGTGATGACCGCGCTGGTCGGCGTCCCGGTGCTGGTGGCACTGGTCCGGCGGCGGAAGGTGGTGGCGGCATGACCGCGTCCGGGGTTGCGCTGCGCGGCTACACCGTGCTGCGCGCCGGGAGGGCCTCCTTCCTGCTGCACCGGCGCTCGGCCCTCGCCGCGCTCGGTCTGCTGGTGGCGCTGGCCGTCACCGTCGTCGCCTCGCTCTGCCTGGGCGAGTCCACCGTGGCACCCGGCGAGGTGCTGAAGGTGGTGCTCGGGCAGCCGAGCCCGCACGAACTGGTGGTCGGCGAGTTCCGGCTGCCCCGGGTGGTGGTCGGCCTGCTGGCCGGCACCGCCCTCGGGCTGGCCGGCGCGCTGATCCAGACCGTCGCCCGCAACCCGCTGGCCAGCCCGGACGTGGTCGGCGTCTCCTGGGGCGCCACCGCCACCGTGGTCGGCCTGCTGGCCTACGGCGTGGTCGGCTCCACCGGCCAGGTGCCGTACGCGGCCGTCGCGGGAGGGCTGGTGGCCGGCCTGCTGGTCTACCTGCTGGCCTGGCGGCGCGGGCTGCACGCGCACCGCTTCGTGCTGATCGGCATCGGCGTCTCCGTCGCGCTCTCCTCGCTGACCTCGGTCTTCCTGACCAAGGGCGACGGCTTCCAGGCGCAGGCCGCCAAGGTGTGGATGACCGGCAGCCTCAACGGCGCCGGCTACGACCAGGCCGGCCGGCTCGGCTGGGTGCTGCTGGCCGCCGTGCCGTGCGCGCTGTGGGCGGCGCGGTCGCAGCGTTCGATCTCCTTCGACGACGCCACCGCCGTCGGCCTCGGGCTGCGGCTGAACCGGATCCGTCTGGGCATGGCGCTGCTCGGCGTCGTGCTCGCCTCCTGCGCCGCGGGCGCGGCCGGGCCGGTGGACTTCGTCGCGCTGATGGCCCCGCAGATCGCCGTGCGGCTGGCCCGGTCCGCGCAGATCCCGCTGCTGGGCTCGGCGCTCACCGGCGCGCTGGTCGTCGTGCTGGCCGACCTGGTGGCCCGGCGGCTGCTGGCGCCCACCGAGCTGCCGGTCGGCGTGGTGACCGGTCTGGTCGGTGCCCCGTACCTGATGTGGCTGCTGATCCGCTCCCGCCGTGGAGGTTCCTGAAGTGGAGGCCCCGATGCCCGCCGATGCCGAGTCCGTCGACACCGTGGACCGGGTGTCCCACCGTCTGGAGGCCCGGGACCTGACGCTCGCCTACGAGGCGCGCACCGTCGCCGAGGGGCTGGACCTGCGGATCCCGGACGGGAAGGTCACGGTGATCGTCGGGCCGAACGCCTGCGGCAAGTCCACCCTGCTGCGCGCGCTGGGCCGGCTGCTGAAGCCGGCCCGCGGCGCGGTGCTGCTGGACGGCGAGGAGCTGGCGCGCGTGCCCACCAAGCAGATCGCCCGGCGGATCGGGCTGCTGCCGCAGTCGCCGTCCGCCCCCGAGGGCATCGCGGTGGCCGACCTGGTGGCGCGCGGCCGCCAGCCGCACCAGAGCTGGTGGCAGCAGTGGTCGGCGGAGGACGAGACGGCGGTCGCGGAGGCCCTGGAGCGCACCTCGACGGCCGAGCTGGCCGAACGCGGCGTCGACGAGCTGTCGGGCGGCCAGCGCCAGCGGGTCTGGATCGCCATGGCACTCGCCCAGGGCACCGACATCCTGCTGCTCGACGAGCCGACCACCTTCCTGGACATCGCCCACCAGGTGGAGGTGCTGGACCTGGTGCGCCGGCTGAACGTGGAGCGCGGGCGGACCGTCGTCGCGGTGCTGCACGACCTCAACCAGGCGGCGCGCTACGCCGACCACCTGGTGGCGATGCGGGACGGGCGGATCGTCGCCCAGGGCCCGCCGGCCGAGGTCGTGACGGCGGAGCTGGTGCGCGAGGTGTTCGGGCTGGCGTCGGTGGTGGTGCCGGATCCGGTGACCGGGACGCCGCTGGTGGTGCCGGGCGCGCCGTGGGCGGCGAAGGCCGGCGACCGGTAGCGCCTTATGCCCTGATTACCGGCCAATTCGGACATAATCGACGCGCTGAGCTCCCCTTCCGCCCGCCGCCCGAGGTGCCGATGCCCCCGATCACCCGCCGCACCCTGCTGACCGCGCTCGGCGGCACCGCGCTCACCGGCTGCACCGCCCGCAGCACCGCGCCGCCGCCGGCCGAGCCCCCGGCCTGGGCGGCCCCCTCCCCCACCCCGCCGCCGAGCGCCACCGTGACCGCCGCCACCGGCCCCGTCACCGTCCCCGGTGCGCCGGTGCGGGTCGTCACGCTGGACACCGCCGAACTGGACTCCGCCCTCACCCTCGGCATCACCCCCGTCGGCGCGGCCCGGGCGGCGGCGGACCGGGCCTTCCCCGACTACTGGCCCGTCTCCCGGCTCGCCCCGGTCGCGTACGTCGGCCCGGTCGGCGCCCCGGACCTCGCCGCCCTCCGGGCGCTGCGGCCGGACCTCATCCTCTCCAACCAGACCCGGGACGGCGCCCGCTACGACGAACTGCGCGCGATCGCCCCGACCGTCCTCACCCCGGCCACCGGCGCACCCTGGAAGGCCAACGTCCAGACCCACGCCCAGGCGCTGAGCCGGCAGGACGCGGCGGCGGCCTTCGCGGCCTCCTACCAGCGGCACGTCAATCAGGTGGTGGCCGCGCTGGCCGCCGCCCGGGCGGGCGGGCGGAAGGTCGGCCTGGTCCGGTTCGTCGAAGGCGGCGGGATCCGCCTCTACGGCCGCCAGAACTTCCCCGGCTCGGTGCTCGCCGACGTCGGCCTGGGCCGCCCGGACGCCCAGAACACCGACCAGTCGGACACCGAACTCCCGCCCGACCAGCTCGCCCGGGCCGACGCCGACCTGCTGCTCTACGCCTGCTACGGCGACCCCGCCCGCTCCGGTCTCACCACCACCCTGGCGAGCCCCGCCTGGCGCTCCCTGGAGGCCGTCAAGGCCCACCGGGCGTTCCCCGTCGACGACCAGCTGTGGTTCCAGGGCATCGGCTACACCGGCGCCAACTACGTCCTCCAGGACCTCCAGCGGCTCCTCGGGGCCTGAGTAGTGCTCTGTCAGGAGGCGTGTCCGGTCACGCCGGACGTACGGGCAGCGGCGGAGTGCGGGCATCGGCCGCGCGGAGGAGGGGGTCCGTGCGGTGGGGGACCCTCCCCGCCGGAGGCCGGGGCGGGCGTGCTCCGGCGGCGGCTCCCGGTCCGTCAGTCCTCCTCGTCGGCGGTGGCGTTGAGGGAGGTGATCAGGCCGGAGAGCCGGGAGTTCCAGTTCTGGTAGGTCTGGCCGTCGATCGCGTGCTTCCTCGCCAGGTCGCGGACGGTGCGCTGGGCGCCCTTGAGCTTGCCCGCGGCGTCGTCCGGCCGGCCCTCGTTGAGCCGGGCGGTGGCCTCGTCGAGGGTGCGCAGGAGGTCGACCTGGCGGTTGCGGTCCTTCTCCATCTGGGTCTGCGCGATGCTCTGGCGCAGGGCGTTGATCTGGAGCAGCGGGGCCGGGTTGTGCGGCGCGGGCGTGCTGGGGGGCGCGCTGGTGGGCGTCGCGACCGGGGTGGCGGTCGGCGTGGGGGCGGGGGTGGACGTCGCGGTGGGCGTGGACGCGGGCGGCAGCGTGGCCGTCGGGGCGGTCGCGGTGGGCCGGGCGCTCGGCGCGGCCGCGGGGACGACCGGGTCGTCGAAGGCGGTGAGCGCGAGCATCGCGGCGCCGGCCACTCCCGCCAGGCCGAGGGCACCGAGCACGATCGGCTTGCGGCGGTTCTCCCGCTCCCGCTCCGGGAGCGGCGGCGGACCCACCGGGATCGGCGCCATCACCGAGGTGGCGGCCGGGGGCGCGGGCGGCGCCGGCCGGGGCGGCAGGAAGGCGGTGTGCTGCTGCTCCGGCAACGGCGCGCCGACCGGGTGGGCGGGCGGCAGCGGGGCGGCGGCGAGCAGTTCGGTGGTCGGGTCCACCGGCACCAGTCCCGGGACGCAGGAGAGGAGTTCGGCGCGGGCCGAGAGCGCGTCCGGCGGGCGCCCGGCCGGGTTCTTGGCGAGCAGCCGCAGCACCGCCGCGTCCAGTGCGGGCGGCAGCCCCGGGCGCCGGTAGGAGGGCGGCAACGGCTGCTCGCCGACGTGCTTGTAGGCGATCGCCACCGGCGTCTCGGCGGTGAACGGCGGTGCCCCGGTGAGCATCTCGGTCAGCACGCAGCCGACCGCGTACAGGTCGGTGCGGGCGTCCAGCGGGCTCGCGGTGGCCTGTTCGGGCGACAGGTAGGCGGCGGTGCCGAGCACCGAGGCGGTCTGGGTGAGGTCGTGCGAGGAGCCGGCCCGGGCGATGCCGAAGTCGACGACCTTCACCCCGCCGTCGTCGGTGATCATGATGTTGCCGGGCTTGATGTCCCGGTGCACCAGCCCGGCCGCGTGGGCGTGCGCCAGTCCCTCGCAGACGGCGGCCGCGATCCCGACCGCCTGCTCGACCGGCAGGCCGGGCCGCTGGGCCAGCAGTACGGCCAGCGACCGGCCCTGCACCAGCTCCATCACGATGTACGGCGCGCCCTGGTCCACCCCGGAGTCGAAGACCATCACGATCCTCGGGTGGACCAGCATGGCGGCGTGCTGCGCCTCCCGGCCGAACCGCTCGGCGAACCTCGGGTCGTCGGCGAGGCCCCCGTTGAGGACCTTGACGGCCACCTGACGGCCCAGCACGTGGTCCACCCCGCGCCAGACCGTGGCCATGCCGCCGACGCCGAGTACCTCGACGAGCTCGTAGCGCCCGTTCAGCGCGCGTCCGATCACCTGGATCCGCTCCCCTCAGAAGCCCTGCCCGGGGTCCCGGACCGCCTCGTGCACCTGTGCACGATAGCCCCCGGCCGCGACGGGCTCCGGCGGTGCGTCCGCCCCGGGGCCGGTGCCCGGCACCCGCAGGCTGCCGCGGCAGGCTCCGCGGCGGCCGGGCCGTTCCCGGGCCCGCCGGAACGCGTGCGCCGCCCGGGGGTCGGCCGGACACTGTCCGGGCCGGGCCCGCCGGTGATCCCCGGCAGCGGGGGCGGCGCGGAGTCGGCCGGTTTCTCCGGTGCGGGCGGGGCGGGCGGGGCGCCGCCCGGTGCGGGCGGCAGCGGCAGGAAGGGCGCGCCGACCGTGGGATCGCCGAGCACGCTGTTGGTCGGCAGCGCCGGTCAGCCGGCGGCCGGGACCGCGAGGAGCAGTCCCCAGTATAATATA
>NZ_JBHJRC010000230.1:0-13347 GCF_042261735.1 Kitasatospora sp. NPDC056327
GGGCGGGGCCGGTGGCCCCGCCCCGGATCCGTTTTGGTCCAGCGGCGCCGAGGCGTTAGCCTGGTCCGATGTGTGTGCTGGCGACCGGGTGTCGCCCCGGTTCGGCGCACACCAGCAATCACCTCTCGGAAGGACCCGGAGAGACATGCCTCCCAAGAAGAAGAAGGTCACGGGGCTTATCAAGCTCCAGATCAACGCCGGTGCGGCCAACCCGGCCCCGCCGGTCGGCCCCGCGCTGGGTCAGCACGGCGTCAACATCATGGAGTTCTGCAAGGCCTACAACGCCGCGACCGAGTCGCAGCGCGGCATGATCGTGCCGGTGGAGATCACGGTCTACGAGGACCGTTCCTTCACCTTCATCACGAAGACGCCGCCGGCCGCGCGCCTCATCCTGAAGGCCGCCGGCATCGAGAAGGGCTCCAGCGAGCCGCACAAGACCAAGGTCGCGAAGCTCACCAGCGCCCAGGTCCGCGAGATCGCCACCACCAAGATGCCCGACCTGAACGCCAACGACCTGGACGCCGCGGAGAAGATCATCGCCGGCACCGCCCGGTCGATGGGCATCACCGTCGAGGGCTGATCACCCCCTTCTCGTTCCCGTGGTAGGGCCTGCGCTGGCCCGTGAATACCACAACTCCCATCACCATTCAGGAGCAGCAGTGAAGCGCAGCAAGGCTCTGAAGGCCGCGGACGCACAGGTCGACCGCGAGCGCCTCTACGCCCCCCTTGAGGCCGTCCGCCTCGCCAAGGCGACCAGCACCACCAAGTTCGACGGCACCGTCGAGGTCGCCATGCGTCTGGGTGTCGACCCGCGCAAGGCCGACCAGATGGTCCGCAGCACCGTGATCCTCCCGCACGGCACCGGTAAGACCGCTCGGGTCCTGGTCTTCGCGACCGGCGAGCGTGCCGAGGCCGCGCGTGCTGCGGGTGCCGACATCGTCGGTGCCGACGAGCTCATCGACGAGGTCGCCAAGGGCCGCCTGGACTTCGACGCCGTCGTCGCCACCCCGGACCTCATGGGCAAGGTCGGCCGCCTCGGCCGCGTGCTCGGCCCCCGTGGTCTGATGCCGAACCCGAAGACCGGCACCGTCACCCCCGATGTCGCGAAGGCCGTCAACGACATCAAGGGCGGCAAGATCGAGTTCCGCGTCGACAAGCACTCGAACCTGCACTTCATCATCGGTAAGGTCTCCTTCACCGACGAGCAGCTGGTCGAGAACTACGCCGCCGCGCTGGACGAGGTGCTCCGCGCCAAGCCGTCCGCCGCCAAGGGCCGCTACATCAAGAAGACCGCGTTCTCGACCACCATCGGCCCCGGCATCCTGGTGGACCCGAACCGCACCCGGAACCTCCTCGTCGAAGAGGACCCGGCCGCGGTCTGATCGCAGCCGTAGTCCGCACGGCGGGCCCGCACCCCTTCACCGGGGGTGCGGGCCCGCCGTCGTTCCCCGACCGGTACCCCCCGGCGCGGGCGCCGGGGGGTCCGTCGTACGCTCGGCCGGTCCGCCCGCGTGCTCCCGCCCAGGGGCCCGCCGCCGTCCGACCGCCGGGGAGTGCCGTGCCCGCCCTTCGTCCCGCCGTCAAGGGCCTGGCCCTGCTGCTGGTCGCGGCCGGTCTGACCGCGTGCAGCGTGCTGGCGGTCTCCGGGGACCGCACCCCGATCAGCGACCGGCCGACCGTGCGGCCGCCCCGGCAGGTGCTGCTCTCCGCCTCGCAGCGGTTGGACGACGCCGGCGGCGCCCGGATCCAGGCGGTCGAGGAGGGGCCTTCCGGGCGGCGCACCGCGAGCGGCGGGCTCTCGTGGGGCGCCCACGACGAGGCCGAGCTGACCGTCACCGACGAGCGGGGCACCGGGGTGCTCCGCGGCCGGGACGGCGCGCTGGACCTCGGCTACCCCGGGACGGCGCCCCGGACCGCGGACCGGGAGCGGGCGGAGTCGCTGGACCCGCGGGCGGCCGCCGGCCCGGCCGGCTGGGCCGGCGGCTGGATCACCGGCCTGCTGTCCAACCCGGGCGGTCCGGCCCGGTCGATGGCGCTGGCCGGACGGCTCACCCCGCTGGGCGGCGAGCAGCTGAACGGCGGGACGGTCGCGCACTACCGGGGCACCGCCTCGGTCGCGGACTACTTCGGCACGGACGAGGGGCTGAGCCCGGCGCGGCTGACCGAGGTGCTCGGCTACTACGACCGC
This sequence comes from Kitasatospora sp. NPDC056327, assembly GCF_042261735.1. Classification (NCBI taxonomy): domain Bacteria; kingdom Bacillati; phylum Actinomycetota; class Actinomycetes; order Kitasatosporales; family Streptomycetaceae; genus Kitasatospora; species Kitasatospora sp. NPDC056327. The sequence goes on from NZ_JBHJRC010000230.1 coordinate 2,189, forward strand.
AACGGGGTCGCCTCCCTCGACTACGAGTTCTGGGTGGCGCCGGGGGACCGGCTGGTGCGGGTCCGCTCCACGGTCCGCGGCACCTTCGGCGTGGTGGTCACCACCACCGACGTCACCGGCACCGGCGACGCCGGGGCCGACGCGACCGCCGGTCCCGGCCCGGAGGGCACGGCCGGGTCCACGGCCGCACCGCCGGCGTCGTCGTCCGCCGCCCCGCCCGCCGTTCCGCCGGCCACCGGGGCGGCGCGCTGAGGGACCCCGCCGCGGCCGGTGCGGCCGAGTGGCGGGGGGTGCCACCGGGTGCCCCGGGGCCGGGTGGCAAGGTGGGCGGGGAGCGGACGTCCCCGGCTGTGCGGGCGCCCGGCGAGGAATCGTCCGACGGGGAGGCGTGGATGGCGGTGCGGCAGCGGCTGGCGGCGGTGGTCGCCCTCGCGGTACTGGCGGCCGGCCCGGCCGGGTGCGGCGCCGCCGGCGAACCGGCGCGCTCCGCCTCGCCGAGCGCGTCCGGCGACGCGACGCCGACGCCCAGCAGCGCCTCGCCGACCTGGCCCGCCAAGCCGACCGACCGTTCCCCGCACGGGGTGCTGCTCTCCGCCCAGCTGGCGATGCAGACCGCCCGCCGGGCGAAGGTGAACTACCGGCTGGGCGCGGACGCCGGCTCCGGGCCGCTGTTCTGGCAGCCGAAGACCGCGCTCCAGGTCAAACGTTCCACCCAGGCCGCCGCCGAGCAGCTGATCGTGGTGGACACCGTCGCCTACGAGGGCGGCGACGCGGCCACCGCGGCCCGCCAGGGCGGCCGGCGCTGGGAGCGGTTCGCCGGGGCCCCGGGCCCGGACGGTCACCGGGAGATCCCGTACGCCGGGCTGATCGACCTGCTCAACCCGGTGGTGGCGCTGGCGGCCGCGACCGCGGAGGGGATCACCGCCCAGTACGTCGGCGAGGACCGCTTCGAGGACTCCGCGGTCGAGCACTACCGGGTGACCACCGACGCGGCCCGCTACGCGGCGGCGCAGACCCAGCTGGCCCAGGCCCGCCGGGACGGCCTGCGGGCCGCGCTGGCGCCCGGCGCCTCGGCCTCGCTCACCCTGGACCTCTGGCTGAACGACAAGGACCAGCTGGTCCGGCTGCAGCGGACCGGGACGGGGGAGGGCGGTGCCCGGCTGGACGACTCGGTGGTCTACACGGAGCCCGGCGGCCCGCTCTCGGTGCAGGCCCCGGCGGAGGCGGACACCGTGGACACCGGCACCCGCAGCGTCCCCCCGACGGCCCGCTGAGGCCCCGGAGCGCGCCGCGGAGGCCGCCCGGCAGGGGCGATTTGCCCCGGACGGCGGCGTCCGGCTACTGTTGCCGAAGCCAAAGACCGCTGGTTGTCGCCCTGCCTCCGCGAGGGAGCGGGTGACCGAAGGATCTGCGCTTCGTGCGCAGGCAGCCCGCGCAGGATTGTTTGGAGCTTTGACCTCCGGGTCGCGTGCCCCGCACGTGGATCCGTCGAGTTCACATCGAGCCCCGTGCGCCTGCGCACCGGGGCTCATCTGCTTTTCCGCAGAGGCTTTCCTCCGTCCGGTGGTCCGAGGCGCGAATGGTCGACTCTCGCGGTCGGCCGGACTTCGACATCACGGAAGGAGGCGTACGCCTATGGCTAGGCCCGACAAGGCTGCTGCCGTCGCCGAGATCACGGAGATGTTCCGTGGCTCGAACGCGGCCGTGCTGACCGAGTACCGCGGTCTGACGGTGAAGCAGGTCAAGACCCTGCGTCGCTCGCTGGGTGACAACGCCCAGTACGCCGTGGTGAAGAACACGCTGACCAAGATCGCGGCCAACGAGGTCGGGATCACGGAGCTCGACGACCTGTTCGCCGGTCCGACGGCTGTCGCTTTCGTCACCGGTGACCCGGTGGAGTCGGCGAAGGCTCTGCGTGACTTCGCCAAGGAGAACCCCGCTCTCGTCATCAAGGGCGGTGTCCTTGACGGCAAGGCGCTGTCCGCCGACGAGATCAAGCAGCTCGCGGACCTTGAGTCCCGCGAGGTGCTGCTCGCCAAGCTGGCGGGTGCCCTGAAGGCCAAGCAGTCCCAGGCTGCCGCGCTCTTCCAGGCCCTGCCGTCGAAGCTCGTCCGCACCGTGGACGCGCTGCGCGACAAGGTCGAGCAGGGCGGTGCCGGTACGCCGGCTCCCGCCGCCGAGGAGACCGCGGCCGAGTAGTCGGCCGGGGCTCTGCCTCGCTGCGGGCCCGTACGCCCGCCAACCCGTACATCCGGCACCACCTGCCGATTTAGTGGAAGGACGCCAATCATGGCGAAGCTGTCCCAGGACGAGCTGCTCGCGCAGTTCGAGGAGCTCACCCTCATCGAGCTGGCCGCCTTCGTGAAGGCCTTCGAGGAGAAGTTCGACGTCACCGCTGCCGCCCCGGTCGCCGTTGCCGGCATCGCCGGCCCGGTCGGCACCGAGGCCGCTGTCGAGGAGCAGGACGAGTTCGACGTCATCCTCGACGGCCCGGGCGACAAGAAGATCCAGGTCATCAAGGAGGTGCGCACCCTGACCTCCCTCGGCCTGAAGGAGGCCAAGGACCTCGTTGACACCGCTGGTGCCAAGGTCCTGGAGAAGGTTGCCAAGGACGTTGCCGAGAAGGCCAAGGCCGCCCTTGAGGCTGCCGGCGCCAAGGTCACCGTCAAGTGACTCCCCGCCCCCTCCGAGGGGGCCGGAGGCCGGGCCGATCACCCTTGCGGGTGGTCGGCCCGGCCTTTTCCGTTCCCGGCCCCGGGAGGCCCCTCCGGGGCCGGATGCACCGGTGTGGCCGAACGGGCACTCGGCACTGTCGGTGCGGGCGGGTATGGTGATCGCTGACATCGGGTGAGGCCCCGACCACGGCTTCTGTAACGCCGGGGCGGTCCGGCGCGATGAACGGGTCGAGGTCCGCACCGGAGGCGGGCCCTTGACGAACCAGGCACGGCGCGCGATTCTCAAGGCGCGAGTCCGGCCCGGTTGGTCCCCCACTGGATGCATAACCAGTGGCTCCGGAGGGAAGTGACTCCACGTGAGTCGTGGCCCCGGCTGGTCCGGGACCGGTGCAGTACCCGGAGGGCGTTCGCGCCCGACGGCTACCGGGAGGAGTCTCCGATTCGGTCTCCGAATCAGAGCTGGACAGCAGTGTCGCCTTTGGCTACACTGTCCCTTTGCGCTGCCTGTTAGCTTCTCCGTGACTCGTCGCCCGGAGTTTGCGTTGCCCCGAAGGGGTCTGGCACCACCTCCGCAAAGCGGCTCTGACCTGGGGTTTCGACCCCGGCGGAGGCCAGTGGCGAGGGAGGCGGGACCAAGCCCGTGAAGGCCCGGCTGGTACGCGCGTAGTGAGCTCCGAGCCCTCGGAAGGACCCCCCTCTTGGCCGCGCCGCGCAACGCCTCGAACAATTCCGCCGCATCCACCGCCCCGCTCCGCGTCTCGTTCGCGAAGATCAAGGAGCCCCTTGAGGTCCCGAACCTCCTGGCCCTGCAGACCGAGAGCTTTGACTGGCTGCTCGGCAACGCGGCCTGGAAGTCCCGGGTCGAGGAGGCGCTGGAGAACGGTCTGGACGTCCCCACCAAGTCCGGTCTGGAGGAGATCTTCGAGGAGATCTCCCCGATCGAGGACTTCAGTGGGTCGATGTCGCTGACCTTCCGCGACCACCGTTTCGAGCCGCCGAAGAACTCCATTGACGAGTGCAAGGACCGCGACTTCACGTTCGCGGCCCCGCTCTTCGTCACGGCCGAGTTCACCAACAACGAGACCGGTGAGATCAAGTCTCAGACGGTCTTCATGGGCGATTTCCCGCTCATGACCCACAAGGGCACGTTCGTGATCAACGGCACCGAGCGTGTCGTCGTCTCGCAGCTGGTCCGCTCCCCGGGCGTGTACTTCGACTCCACCCTGGACAAGGTGTCCGACAAGGACATCTACTCCTGCAAGGTCATCCCCTCGCGCGGTGCCTGGCTGGAGATGGAGATCGACAAGCGCGACATGGTCGGTGTCCGCATCGACCGCAAGCGCAAGCAGTCGGTCACCGTGCTGCTCAAGGCGCTCGGCTGGACCAACGAGATGATTCTCGAAGAGTTCGGCGAGTACGAGTCGATGCGCGCCACCCTGGAGAAGGACCACACCCAGGGCCAGGACGACGCGCTGCTGGACATCTACCGCAAGCTGCGTCCGGGCGAGCCGCCGACGCGCGAGGCCGCGCAGACGCTGCTGGAGAACCTGTACTTCAACCCGAAGCGCTACGACCTCGCCAAGGTCGGCCGCTACAAGGTGAACCGCAAGCTCGGCAACGCCGAGTCGCTGGACTCCGGTGTGCTCACCGAGCCCGACATCATCAACGCGATCAAGTACCTGGTCAAGCTGCACGCCGGCGAGGTCGACTGGCGTGACGAGACCGGCCGCGACATCGTGGTCGAGGTCGACGACATCGACCACTTCGGCAACCGCCGCCTGCGCAACGTGGGCGAGCTCATCCAGAACCAGGTCCGTACGGGTCTCGCCCGCATGGAGCGCGTCGTGCGCGAGCGCATGACCACCCAGGACGTCGAGGCGATCACGCCGCAGACCCTGATCAACATCCGGCCGGTCGTCGCCTCCATCAAGGAGTTCTTCGGCACCAGCCAGCTGTCGCAGTTCATGGACCAGACGAACCCGCTGTCGGGCCTGACCCACAAGCGCCGTCTGTCCGCCCTCGGCCCCGGCGGTCTCTCCCGTGAGCGCGCCGGCTTCGAGGTCCGTGACGTGCACCCCTCGCACTACGGCCGCATGTGTCCGATCGAGACCCCCGAAGGCCCGAACATCGGTCTGATCGGGTCGCTCGCCTCGTACGGCCGGGTCAACGCGTTCGGCTTCATCGAGACCCCGTACCGCAAGGTCATCGAGGGTGTCGTCACCGAGCAGGTCGACTACCTCACGGCCGACGAGGAGGACCGCTACGTCATCGCGCAGGCCAACGCCCCGCTGACGGCCGAGCTGACCTTCGCCGAGCCCCGTGTCCTGGTCCGCCGCCGCGGCGGCGAGATCGACTACATCCCGGGCACCGAGATCGACTACATGGACGTCTCGCCGCGCCAGATGGTGTCGGTCGCGACCGCCATGATCCCGTTCCTGGAGCACGACGACGCCAACCGCGCGCTCATGGGCTCGAACATGATGCGCCAGGCGGTGCCGCTGCTGAAGAGCGAGGCCCCGCTGGTCGGCACCGGCATGGAGTACCGCTGCGCCGTCGACGCCGCGGACGTCATCACCGCCGAGAAGCCGGGTGTCGTCCAGGAGGTCTCGGCCGACTACGTCACCGTGGCCAACGACGACGGCACGTACACCACGTACCGCGCCGCCAAGTTCACCCGCTCCAACCAGGGCACCGCCTTCAACCAGAAGGTGCTCGTGGACGAGGGCGCCCGGGTCGAGGCCAACCAAGTGCTGGCCGACGGCCCCTGCACCGACGAGGGCGAGATGGCCCTCGGCAAGAACCTGCTCGTGGCGTTCATGTCGTGGGAGGGTCACAACTACGAGGACGCGATCATCCTGTCGCAGCGCCTCGTGCAGGACGACGTCCTCTCCTCGATCCACATCGAGGAGCACGAGGTCGACGCCCGTGACACCAAGCTCGGCCCCGAGGAGATCACCCGGGACATCCCGAACGTCTCCGAGGAGGTCCTCGCCGACCTCGACGAGCGCGGCATCATCCGCATCGGCGCCGACGTCGTCACCGGCGACATCCTGGTCGGCAAGGTCACCCCGAAGGGCGAGACCGAGCTGACCCCGGAGGAGCGCCTGCTCCGCGCGATCTTCGGCGAGAAGGCCCGTGAGGTCCGCGACACCTCGCTGAAGGTCCCGCACGGCGAGTCCGGCAAGGTCATCGGCGTGCGCGTGTTCGACCGCGAGGAGGGCGACGAGCTCCCCCCGGGTGTCAACCAGCTGGTCCGCGTCTACGTGGCCCAGAAGCGCAAGATCACCAACGGTGACAAGCTCGCCGGCCGTCACGGCAACAAGGGCGTCATCTCCAAGATCCTGCCGGTCGAGGACATGCCGTTCCTGGAGGACGGCACCCCGGTCGACATCATCCTGAACCCGCTGGGCGTCCCGTCCCGAATGAACCCGGGACAGGTCCTGGAGATCCACCTCGGCTGGCTCTCCAAGCAGGGCTGGGACGTCTCCGGCCTCGCCGACGAGTGGGCCCAGCGCCTCCAGGCGATCGGCGCGGACAAGGTCGAGGGCGGCACCAACCTCGCGACCCCGGTCTTCGACGGCGCCCGCGAGGACGAGATCACCGGTCTGCTGGACCACACCACCCTCACCCGTGACGGTGAGCGCCTGGTGAACTCCACCGGTAAGGCGCGGCTGTTCGACGGCCGCTCCGGCGAGCCGTTCCCGATGCCCGTCTCGGTCGGCTACATGTACATCCTCAAGCTGCACCACCTGGTCGACGACAAGCTGCACGCCCGTTCGACCGGCCCGTACTCGATGATCACCCAGCAGCCGCTCGGTGGTAAGGCGCAGTTCGGTGGTCAGCGCTTCGGTGAGATGGAGGTGTGGGCCCTTGAGGCGTACGGCGCCGCTTACGCGCTGCAGGAGCTGCTCACCATCAAGTCCGACGACGTCCTCGGCCGCGTGAAGGTCTACGAGGCCATCGTCAAGGGCGAGAACATCCCCGAGCCCGGCATTCCCGAGTCCTTCAAGGTCCTCATCAAGGAAATGCAGTCGCTCTGCCTCAACGTGGAGGTGCTGTCCTCGGACGGCCAGTCCATCGAGATGCGGGACTCCGACGAGGACGTCTTCCGCGCCGCCGAGGAGCTCGGCATCGACCTGTCCCGGCGCGAGCCGAGCAGCGTCGAAGAGGTCTGACGGAGGCCGGGCCGGCTGCCACCAGCGCAGCCGGCCCGCCCCCAGGCCCCCCTCAGACCACACGAACGACTCTCGACTTACGAAAGAGGGCTTGACGACCAGTGCTTGACGTCAACTTCTTCGACGAGCTCCGCATCGGCCTGGCCACCGCCGACGACATCCGCCAGTGGTCGCACGGCGAGGTCAAGAAGCCGGAGACCATCAACTACCGCACCCTGAAGCCCGAAAAGGACGGACTCTTCTGCGAGAAGATCTTCGGTCCGACCCGGGACTGGGAGTGCTACTGCGGCAAGTACAAGCGCGTCCGCTTCAAGGGCATCATCTGTGAGCGCTGCGGCGTCGAGGTGACCCGCGCCAAGGTGCGCCGCGAGCGGATGGGCCACATCGAGCTTGCCGCCCCGGTCACCCACATCTGGTACTTCAAGGGCGTGCCGTCCCGCCTCGGCTACCTGCTGGACCTGGCGCCGAAGGACCTCGAAAAGGTCATCTACTTCGCCGCCTACATGATCACCTGGGTCGACGACGAGCGCCGCCAGCGCGACCTGCCCTCCCTGGAGGCGCACGTCTCGGTCGAGCGCCAGCAGATCGAGAACCGCCGCGACTCCGACCTCGAAGCGCGTGCCAAGAAGGCCGAGACCGACCTGGCCGAGCTGGAGGCCGAGGGCGCCAAGGCCGACGTGCGCCGCAAGGTGCGCGAGGGCGCCGAGCGCGAGATGAAGCAGCTGCGCGACCGCGCGCAGCGCGAGCTCGACCGCCTCGACGAGGTGTGGGCCCGCTTCAAGAACCTCAAGGTCCAGGACCTGGAGGGCGACGAGCTGCTCTACCGCGAGCTGCGCGACCGCTTCGGCACCTACTTCTCCGGCTCGATGGGCGCGGCGGCCCTCAAGGACCGCCTGGAGACCTTCGACCTGGCCGAGGAGTCCGAGCGCCTGCGGGAGATCATCCGCACCGGCAAGGGCCAGAAGAAGACCCGTGCGCTCAAGCGCCTCAAGGTCGTCTCCGCGTTCCTGCAGACCACCAACAAGCCCAACGGCATGGTGCTGGACTGCGTCCCGGTCATCCCGCCGGACCTGCGTCCGATGGTGCAGCTGGACGGTGGCCGCTTCGCGACCTCCGACCTGAACGACCTGTACCGCCGCGTCATCAACCGCAACAACCGCCTGAAGCGGCTTCTCGACCTCGGCGCCCCCGAGATCATCGTGAACAACGAGAAGCGCATGCTCCAGGAGGCCGTCGACGCGCTGTTCGACAACGGCCGCCGTGGCCGGCCGGTCACCGGCCCGGGCAACCGCCCCCTGAAGTCCCTCAGCGACATGCTGAAGGGCAAGCAGGGCCGTTTCCGCCAGAACCTGCTCGGCAAGCGGGTCGACTACTCGGCCCGTTCGGTCATCGTCGTCGGCCCGCAGCTCAAGCTGCACCAGTGCGGTCTGCCCAAGGCCATGGCTCTGGAGCTCTTCAAGCCGTTCGTGATGAAGCGCCTGGTCGACCTGAACCACGCGCAGAACATCAAGTCGGCCAAGCGCATGGTCGAGCGCGCCCGCCCGGTCGTGTGGGACGTCCTCGAAGAGGTCATCGCCGAGCACCCGGTCCTGCTGAACCGTGCGCCCACCCTGCACCGCCTCGGCATCCAGGCCTTCGAGCCGCAGCTGGTCGAGGGCAAGGCCATCCAGATCCACCCGCTCGTCTGCACCGCGTTCAACGCGGACTTCGACGGTGACCAGATGGCCGTCCACCTGCCGCTCTCCGCGGAGGCGCAGGCCGAGGCCCGCATCCTGATGCTGTCCTCGAACAACATCCTGAAGCCGGCCGACGGTCGCCCCGTCACCATGCCGACCCAGGACATGGTGCTCGGTCTGTTCTTCCTGACCTCGGACCGCGAGAACGTGAAGGGCGCCGGCCGCACCTTCTCGTCGACCGCCGAGGCGATCATGGCCTTCGACGCCCGCGAGCTGGACGTCCAGGCCCCGATCGAGCTGCGCCTGCCCATCGGCACCGTCCCGCCCCGCGGCTGGACCCCGCCGCTGGACGAGGAGGGCCAGTCCAACTGGTTCGAGGGCGAGTCCTTCCGCCTGAAGACCACCCTGGGCCGCGCGCTCTTCAACGAGCTGCTGCCCGAGGACTACCCGTTCGTCGACTACGAGGTGGGCAAGAAGCAGCTCTCCGCGATCGTCAACGACCTGGCGGAGCGCTACCCCAAGGTCACCGTCGCGGCGACCCTGGACAACCTGAAGGCGGCCGGCTTCCACTGGTCGACCCGCTCGGGCGTCACCGTCTCGATCTCGGACGTCGTCGTCCCGCCGAGCAAGCCCCAGATCCTTGAGGGCTACGAGGCGCAGGCGGAGAAGGTCCAGAAGCAGTACGAGCGCGGTCTGATCACCAACGACGAGCGCAAGAGCGAGCTCGTCGGCATCTGGACCCGGGCGACCAACGAGGTCGCCGAGGCCATGAACGCGAACTTCCCGAAGACGAACCCCATCTTCATGATGGTCGACTCGGGTGCTCGTGGAAACATGATGCAGATGCGCCAGATCGCCGGTATGCGTGGTCTGGTGTCCAACGCGAAGAACGAGACCATCCCGCGGCCCATCAAGGCGTCGTTCCGTGAGGGTCTCTCCGTGCTGGAGTACTTCATCTCCACCCACGGTGCCCGTAAGGGTCTCGCGGACACCGCCCTGCGTACCGCCGACTCCGGCTACCTCACCCGTCGTCTGGTCGACGTCTCCCAGGACGTCATCATCCGCGAGGAGGACTGCGGCACCGAGCGCGGCCTGAAGCTGGCGATCGGCTCCGTGGGCGCGGACGGCGTGCTGCGCAAGGCCGACGACGTCGAGACCAGCGTCTACGCCCGCATGCTCGCCGAGGACATCACGGTCGACGGCAAGCTGCTGGCCACCGCGAACACCGACCTCGGTGACGTGCTGATCGACGAGCTGATCCGCCACGGCATCAGCGAGGTCAAGACCCGCTCGATCCTGACCTGTGAGTCGGCCGTCGGCACCTGTGCCTTCTGCTACGGCCGCTCGCTGGCCACCGGCAAGCTGGTCGACATCGGTGAGGCGGTCGGCATCATCGCCGCCCAGTCCATCGGTGAGCCCGGTACCCAGCTGACCATGCGTACCTTCCACACCGGTGGTGTGGCCGGTGACGACATCACCCAGGGTCTGCCGCGTGTCGTCGAGCTCTTCGAGGCCCGTACCCCCAAGGGTGTGGCCCCGATCTCGGAGGCGCAGGGCCGGGTCCGCATCGAGGACACCGAGAAGACCCGCAAGCTGGTCGTCACCCCGGACGACGGCACCGACGAGATCGCCTACCCGGTCTCGAAGCGTGTCAAGCTCCTGGTGAGCGAGGGCGAGGCGGTCGAGGTCGGCCAGAAGCTGACCATGGGTGCCACCAACCCGCACGACGTCCTGCGGATCATGGGCCAGCGCGCCGTCCAGGTCCACCTGGTCGCCGAGGTCCAGAAGGTCTACAACTCGCAGGGCGTGTCGATCCACGACAAGCACATCGAGATCATCATCCGGCAGATGCTCCGCCGCGTGACGATCATCGAGTCGGGCGACGCCGAGCTGCTCCCGGGCGAGCTCGTCGAGCGCGGCCGCTTCGAGCAGGAGAACCGTCGCGTGGTCTCCGAGGGCGGTCACCCCGCCTCCGGCCGTCCGCAGCTGATGGGTATCACCAAGGCCTCGCTGGCCACCGAGTCCTGGCTGTCGGCCGCCTCCTTCCAGGAGACGACCCGGGTCCTCACCGACGCGGCGATCCACGCCAAGTCGGACCCGCTGCTGGGCCTCAAGGAGAACGTCATCCTCGGTAAGCTCATCCCGGCCGGTACGGGTCTGCCCCGCTACCGCAACATCCGGGTCGAGCCGACCGAGGAGGCCAAGGCCGCGATGTACTCGGCCGTCGGCTACGACGACTACGACCTGTCGCCCTTCGGCGCCGGCTCCGGCCAGGCGGTCCCGCTGGACGACTACGACTACGGCCCGTACACCGGCTGAGTCGAAGGTTCCCGATCGCAGGGCGGCCACCCCACGGGGTGGCCGCCCTGCGGCGTTCCCGCCGTGCGCGCCCCCGGGCCGCTCTGCCGGCGCCGCTGCCCGGTGCCGGGGCGGGGAGGGGACCGGGGGAGGGGAGGAGCCGGAGGGGCCCGCGGGAAAGGATTTGGGCTTCCGGCAGGAGTCGCGTAGAGTCGTGTTCACCGACGCGGGGTGGAGCAGCTCGGTAGCTCGCTGGGCTCATAACCCAGAGGTCGCAGGTTCAAATCCTGTCCCCGCTACTTGACGAAGGGCCCGGAGGCACCAGCCTCCGGGCC
>NZ_JBHJRC010000231.1:0-13342 GCF_042261735.1 Kitasatospora sp. NPDC056327
AGAAGTCGGGCTCACCGACTTCCTGCGCGGGCCCGTCTGTCTCGGCACCGATGTGGTGGATGGAAAATATGTAGACCGGTCCACTTATCTTTGCAGGGCCGGATGGCAGTTTCCGCAGCCCCGCTCCGTGTCCTCCGGGAAGCGTCTGCCGGGCGGGCCAGGGCGGTCCACCGGAGCAGCGGTCGACGGCGAACGCGGCGGGTGAGGGCTGCTCGGTGCGGCGGGACGATGGCCGCAGCCGAAGTCTCGGCCGCGCACGAGCGTCCACCTCGCCTCCCCGGAGCGACGACCGGTCACGTGGGTGCCGCTGTGCGTCCGGTCAAGCGGGACGGGTAGGTTCGGATGTTGTTCTCCGACTGTGATCGGAAAGGGGTGCGCGTGGCGGACGAGGACGTGACGATCAGGCTCACGGGCGACGAGGCGCTTGTACTGTCCCACTGGGTGGAGCGCCTGCAGATGACGGATCTCAGGCGGACGGTCGACGATCCGGCGGTGTGGGCGCCGATCCACAGGATCGCCGGAACACTGGACAGCGCACTTCCGGAGCTCTTCGCGTCCGACTACGGCGATCGGCTCGCAGCGGCCCGCGAGCGCCTGAGGCCGGAGGACTGAACGCCGGGGGGTGGCCGTGAACGCTCGCCGACGGCCCGGCGCCACCACCCTCCTGATCGCGCGAACCACAAGGGACCCAGCCATGCCGGACCGGAGGCCGGGAGCCCCGCTCCGGGGCCACGAAGGCGCCTGCGGAGTGGGGGACGGTCTGGGCCGGGCCGCAATCTGTAGACCGGTCTGCATATTTGTGGGCGCAGGAAGTCGGCGGGTCCGACTTCCTGCGCACGGCCGGGCTTTTGTGCTTCTCCGAGCGAAAAAATATGTCGACCGGTCTACTTATTTTTGCCAGGATCAGTAGACCGGTCTACATAGTTCTGCACCGAAGCGCAGAACCCGTGTCCCCGTTGTGCCCGTTGCGCCCGTTGTCCCCGCACCCCCGTATGCACCGGCGGCGTGGGCGGCTCTGCGGGACGCTGCCGGGGAAGCCGGGCCCGTCCGCCGGTCGGCGGCTACTCGGCGGCCTGCGTGGCCCGGCGGGTGGTCCAGACGCCGAGGTAGCAGGCGAGCGGGAGGACGACCAGGAGGGCGGCCCAGAAGGCGGTGTGGCCCCAGAAGGCGGCGAGCGGGCGGAACCAGGCGCCCAGGACCGGGATGCGGAGGGCCTCCAGCGGGCCGACCGGGGGCGGCCAGGCGCCCAGCACCGCAGTGGCGAGGCCGAAGCCGAGGAGGAGGCGGCGCGCGGTCCGGGGGACGGCGACTGCGGCGAGGAACCCGAGGAAGGCCAGGAGCAGCAGGTAGTCGGCCTGGTAGGCGGCACCGACCTGACCGGTGCCCCAGGACTGCGGGGTCGGGTGGTTCCCGCGGTCGGCGACCGCCAGCCGGACCTCGACCGCCGCCCACAGCACCAGGGTCAGCACCAGCGTCCCGCCGAGCCAGAACAGCAGCCGGTCCCACAGGCCCCGGCCCCCCGTCCGCGGGCGCCCCGCGGCGCCCGTCCCGCCCGCACGGGCCCGGCGGCGGGCGGCGAGCCGGCGGCGGTCGCCCGCCGCCCGGTCCGTCGCCTGCTGAGCCGGGGCGAGCAGCCAGCGGGCCGAGCGGTCGTTGAGGGCCAGCGCGAGCACGACCGCCGCGACCGCGCCCGCGCCCGCCCACGAGGCCAGCCCGCCCTCGAACATGACCACCCGGTCGGCCAGCGCCTGCGGCGGCACGAGCACCGTCATCGGCGGCCCGAGCCGCAGGTAGCCGATCGTGCAGGAGGCCGCGACGGCGAGCAGCAGCATCCGCCGCCCCACCCGGGCCGGGAAGCCGGCCACCACGACGGCCGCCACCAGGGCCGCGCCGAGCCGGCCGACCGTCTCCCGCGCCGCGTTCTCCCCCGCTGTCCGCAGCGGGCCGCCGAACGGGCCGTCGGGCAGGATCTGCACGTTCGCCCCCGCGTCGATGGCGATGCGTCCGACAGCACCCGCCCAGAGCGTGATGGCGAGCGCGACGAACAGCAGCACCGCCGCCACCGCGCGCCGGGGCAACGCGCTCCGCGCGCCGCTCCACCAGGCGCTCGCGTCCGCCTTGCGCGCCGCCCGGTCGCGGCCGCTGCGCGCGCTCCCGGCGCGCACGCTGCGCACCTGGAGCACCGCCGCCGCGGCGAGCACGCCCCGGCCGGCGGCCGTCGCCGGATCCGCGCCCAGGGCCCGGCGGCGCAGCTCCGACCAGTTGCGGCGGAACCGTTCCCGCCCGCCGCCGCGCACCCGCGCCGCCACCGCGGCCGCCCCGTCCCCGACGGCGGCGACCGCCGCGTGGGCGGGGGCGGGCAGTGCGCCCAGCGGGCCCGGCAGCACGGCGAGCCGCCGGACGACGGCGCGCCGCTGCTCGGCCGGCTGCACGGTCAGCAGGAGCACCCAGCGCCGGGCGGCCTTGCGCTCGGCGGCGGTGAGGCGGCCGTCGGCGTTGCCGCCGCTGCGGTCGCCGTCCCCGCTGCGGTTGCCCTCGCCACTACGGTTCCCCTCGCCGTTGCGGTTGCCCTCGCGACTGCCCAGGGTGCGTGCCTCGCGCTCGACCGCGTTCAGCACCGCCGTCAGTTCGCCCAGCCCCAGCAGTCGGGCGCAGGCCCGCTCCGGGCAGGCGGCGTGTCCGCAACGGAAGCGCGCGGCGAGCGCGGGCAGCCCCGCGGCGACCAGCTCGTCGACGAAGGCGGGCCCGTCCGGCTGCCCTACCAGCTGCGCCAGCCCGGCCGCGTCCACCCGGCGGTCCCGCACGTGCGGGACCGCCTCCGGCGCGAAGGCGGCGCCGAGCGCCAGGACCGCGCGGGAGGCCGCCGCGGACTTCTCGGCCGGGGTGCCGCGTTCGGCGTCCTTGAGGTAGTGCAGGTCGAGGACGGTGTCCTTCACCTCGTCCCGGAGCCAGTCGCGCAGCCGCCGCGCCCCACCGCTCAGCAGCCAGGCCGCCGCGTCCGCCGACCGTCCGAGCATCACCCCGGCGAGCGCGGCCGGCTCGTGGAAGTCCTGGCCGCGGAACGCGATCGGACGGTGCGCCGGTCCGCTGGGCGCGGGCTCGGGCGGCGGCACGGCGGCCACCCGGCTGCGGACCACCTCCGGGCTCCCGCCGTTCAGCCACTCACGCACCTGGCCGGCCGTCCAGCGGTCGGCCGGGTCCTTGGTGAACAGCCCCTGGAGCAGCAGCCGCCGGCGCTCGTCGGCGACCGCGGAGACGTCCACCTCGGAGTCCATCACCAGGCGGATCTGCAGGGCCTCGTCACTGATCAGCGCGCCGTCCGCGCGCCGGTAGCGGCTCGCGCCGGAGAACACCTCGAACAGGATGGTGCCGAGCGCCCACCACGGACCGGCCGGGTGGTTGTGTCCCGCGAGCTGTTCCGGCGCCATGTAGGCGACGGTGACCTGCATGTCGGCGGAGAACCGTCGGCTGGCGGTGAGCTTGGCGACCCCGCCGAAGTCCGCCACCACGAACTGGGCGGCGGCCCGGCCGCCCTTGCCGGCCGGGCGGACCAGGATGTTGGCGGGCTTGAAGTCGACCGGGTTGCGGGCGATCGTCTGCTGCCAGAAGGCCAGCAGGTCGACGAGTTCGCGGATGATCCGCTCGCTCTCGCCGGGCCGGCCGAGGCGGCCCCGGTCGCGCAGCCCGGCGACGTGGTCGGCGAGGGTGACGGGAAGGTACTCCATCGCCATCCAGTCGCGGAGCGCACCCGCGTGCTCGACCCGGCCGTGGCCGAGGATTTCGGGGACGTGACGGCGGAAGGCGGGGTCACCGGCGAGGTGGGCGAGGAGGTCGGTGTCGGCCTGCACACCGGGGTTGCCGACCTTCACGGCCGCGTCGCCGCCGCCGTCGGCCCGGCGGACGTGCCAGACGGTGCCCTCGCTGCCGGAGCCGACCGGCCCGACGGGGTGGTAGCGGTCGGTGAGGGCGGCGGGGAAGGCACCGGCCGCGTCGGCGACCGGGTCGGCCGCCGGGGTCGGTCCGGAGGCCGCGGCCGGGCCGCCGGACGGGGCGGGGCCGCCCGGCCGCTGGACGCGGGTGGGTGCGCCGCGGCGGCCCGCGGCCTCCGGGACGGGACCGCCCGGCCGCTGCACCCGGGTGCGCGGGCCGGGGACAGCACCGCCGGGGACAGCACCGCCGGGGACGGCACCACCGGGAGCGCTTCCGCCGGGGGCGGGAGCCACCGGGCCGGTGGGGCGCGGCTGCTGGACGCGGGTACGCGGACTCCCGGCTCCGCCCGCGACGCCGGAGGCATCGCCGGGGGCAGCGCCGTCGGGGGTCCGGCCGCCACCGCTGCTGCCGCCACCACGCTGCACGCGGGTGCGGGGGCTTGCGGCGGCGGGCGGGCCGTCCTGCCCGGTTTCCCGCTGCTTCCCCTGTGCCTGCCCCTGGGGCCGGCTCTGGCCCTGGCCCTTGGCTTGGGCCTGGCCCAGGGCCCGCCCTCGCCCCTGCTTGCGGGTGGGCGGGCCGGGCTCCGACGGTGTGTCGGCCATCGCGCCGTTCTCCTTCTCGCCGCCCCCGCTCACCGGGGAGCACCGAACTCGTCGATCTCGATCACCTGGACGTCCACGTCCAGCGCGAACCGCAGCCGCTGCCCCGGTGCGATCCGGGTCGGGCCGGTGATCCGGCGGCCGTCGACGAACGTGCCGTTCGTCGAGCCCAGGTCCTCGACGTGCAGCGCGCCGTCGATCCAGCGCAGCCGCGCGTGGTGCCGGGAGAGCTGGTCGAGACCGGCGAGTCCGGGGACCGGGGTGCAGTCGGGTTCGTCGCGGCCGATGGCCAGTCCGCCGCCCGCGCTCCGGTGTTCGCCCCTGACGGGCACCATCACGCCGGCGATGACCAGCGCCAGCCGGACGGTCGGCGGCCCGGCCGGCTGCGGCTTCCGCGACCGCTGCGACGGTTGCGACGGTTCGGGCCGACGCTGCTCCGGCCGCCGGCCCGCCGGGCGGATCGCCGCCTCGGGCTCGCCGGCCGGGGCCGCCCCGCCGGCTGCCGGGGCGTCCTGCGGCGGGGCGTCCTGCGGCGGCGTGTCCTCGGCCGGGTCGTGGCGCTCCAGTTGCTGGAACATGTGCACCTGGCAGTACCCCCGGGTGGCGGAGGTCGGACACTCCCCCGGTGCCCCCACCGGGCAGCGGTAGATCACGGTCGCCACGAGGTCTCCCGAAGGGTCACGCCGCGCCGTACCAGGTCCCGTTCGATCCGGCCCAGGTCCCCGGGGCGCGGCACCCCGATCACCCGGACCTCGCCCTCGCTCACGTGCACCTGGAGTTCGGGCCGCTCCGGCCGGTGTTCCAGGAAGGGCGCGTACCGCTCGCGGCCGAGCGCCGTACGGGTCTCCAGCCGCTGGTTCGCCGAGCCGCGCCAGGCCAGACGGGTGGGTTCCCCGGCCCGGTAGCGGCCGGTGATCACCGCGTCGGCGCCGTCCAGCGCGGCGGCGGTGGCCGGGTCGGCGGCCAGTTCCTCCGGTTCCCAGCCGGTGTAGACCAGCAGGTCGGCCGTGGCACCGGCCCGGCGGCGCTCCTCGTCGGCGGCGGCGAGCAGCGCGCCGAGCGCGGCCGGCTGCTCCAGCGGTTCGCCGCCGCTGACGGTGAGGCCGTCGAGGCCGTCGGCGAGCGCCCTCCGCCACAACGCGGCGAACCGTTCGATGCTCAGCTCCCGTCCGCCGGTGCCGTCCCAGGTGTGCCGGGACATGCAGCCGGGGCAGGCCAGCGTGCACCCCTGGAACCAGACTCCGAGCCGTCGGCCGGGCCCGAGCGAGGTCACCGGGCGGTGGACCTGGGCGACCCGCACCGGGGAGGACGGGGCCACGGACGGGGCCACGGCGGCGGACGCGCCGGTGTTCAGCCCCGCCACCGTTCGACCTCCAGCCGGTAGCCCTCGCCGTCCCCGTCGCCCTCGACCGCGACGACCTCGATCCGCTCACCGCGCCGGGGCGGGTTCCGGAAGACCTCCTTGGCCAGCGGGTTGACCAGCGCCGACTCGACGGCGGTCAGCACGCCGCGGCCGCCGTGGTCGAGCCGCCGGGTGGCCTCGACCCGCAGCACCTCCCAGGCGTCGTCGGCGAGGGTGAGTTCGGCACCGTGCACCTCCAGGACCCGGGACGCCACCGAGGCGATCGCCTTGTCGAGGATCCGCGGCACCCACTTCTCCTGCATGAAGTCCATCGGGATGAAGTTGTCGCCGAAGCGGTTGCGCAGCTCGGGGCGCCTGATCTGGTCGTTGAAGAACCTGTCGAAGGCCTCGCGCAGGGCCTGGCGGACCAGCACCGGATCGTCGTGACGGTTGAGCACGGGCCGGACGGCCCGGGGCACCGCCCCGCCGGACGCGTCGGCGGACGCGTCGGCGGACGCGTCGGCGGACGCGTCGGCGGCGGCCGGGACGAAGGCCGGCTCGGCGCCACCCGGTGCCGGGCCGCCCGGTGCCGCACCACCCGCCGGGGCACCACCCGCTGCGGCACCGCCGCTGTCGGAGGGGCGCGCCCTCGGTGCCTCGCCCACCACGGGGGCGGTGATGCCGAGGTTGGAGGTGAAGATCAGCACGCACTCGGTGAAGTAGACGGTCGCGCCGCGCCCGTCGGTGAGCCGGCCGTCCTCCAGGATCTGCAGGAAGAGGTCGAACAGCCGCGGGTTGGCCTTGTCGATCTCGTCGAAGAGCAGCACGCTCATCGGGTTCGCCCGTACGGCGTTGGTGAGTTCGCCGCCCGCGTCGTGGCCGACGAAGCCCGGCGGGGCGCCGATCAGCCGGTCCCGGGCGTGCTCCTCGGCGAACTCGCTCATGTCGAAGCGGATCGGCCGGGCGTCCTTGCCGAGGATCATCTCGGCGACGCCCTTGGCGAGTTCGGTCTTGCCGACGCCGGTCGGGCCGGACAGGAAGAGCGTGCCGCGCGGACGGCTGGGCGAGCTGGACGCCTGCGCGCCGTTCAGCCCGGCCGCCGAACGCATGAAGATCTCCAGGGTGCGGCGCACGGCGTGCGGTTGCCCGATCACCTTGCCGTTGAGGAACTCCTCACCCGCGGTGATGCGTTCGCGCAGCGCGGCGGTCGCCCAGGGGTTGTCGAGCACGCCGATCCGGTACAGGCGGGCGGCCTCGTCCAGCCGCTGCACCGGCAGGCCCCGGTCGAGGGCCATCCGGCCGATCGCCATGACCTCCGAACTGCCCATCCCGTGCGAGGAGTCGGCGAGCGCCCTGGTGGCCGTCGCGGTCTCGGCCCCGGTGAGGGCGGGCCCGCCGGTCGCCGCCTGGTAGCGGGCCAGTCCGCCGACCACGTGCCGGGCGGCGGCCAGCCGCTGGTCGTGCGGCGGCTGCGGCACGTTGATCACCCGCACGGCGCGGCTGCCGACCGCGAACTCCATCGGCAGCTCCTCCTGCCGTTCCACCATCCAGAACACCGTGTTGTACGGCGTGACCGCCGTCGCGCCCTGCACCGGGCGAGCGGTGTGGCCCAACTCCTCGGCGGCGGCGAACAGTCGGGCGGCCTCCCCGGCGACGGGCGCCTGCGGCGAGCCGAGCCGGCCGGCGTACGGGACGACCAGCGCGATCGGCGGTCCGGGGTGCTGGACGACGCCGACCATCGCGTCGCGCAGGCGGTCCAGCAGCTCCGGCTCGTCGTCGTCCCCGTCTGGGTTACCGCCGTCCGGACGGCCGCCACCGCGCCGCCACTTCTCGTCGCGCGCGGCGAACTCCCGAATCACCTCGGGGACCTGGTCCGGGGTCGCGCTCAGCCGCAGCAGGGTGATCCGGTCGTTGACCTGGTCGACGAAGGCGAGCGCGCCGTAGCCGCGGGCCGTGCAGACCGACTCGATCACCCCGGTGAGGGAGTACGGCGCGAGCGTCGCACTGCTGCCGGCGGCGTGGTCGTCGGGCAGCAGGTACTGGTCGCGGACGTTGCCGGTGAGCAGCACCTGCGGGTAGACGGTGAGCGCCATGTCCAGCTCGCGGATCCAGCTCGGCGTGGCGGGGCGGCGGTCGCCGTCGCCCCCGGCCGAACGGCCCCCTCCGTTCCCTCCGTCCCGGCCGGCCGAACCGCCGCCGGGGGCCGCTCCGGCCTCCTTGCGCAGGTCCGCCCGCACCGGACCGCCCGCCCCGCCGCCTGTGCGATCAGCGCTCATGACGGCGCTCCTGCGGCCTGCGGGCGGCGGCGGGCGCGGCGGCCCCGGCGTCGCGCCGGTTGCCGCGGCGGCGCGGCACGGCGGCGGCCGGCGGCTGCGGCCACGACCCGCCCGGGACGAGCCCCGCCGCCAGCGCGCCGGGCGGCATCGCGGACGTCCGCTCCAGCCGGACGCCCTGCTGCCGGACGCCCTCCTCAATCGCGGGGAGCTGCTCGTCGCAGAACCACTGCTGGACGGCCTCGTCCTGCTCCTCGTCCTGCCACGCGTCACCCGTCCCGGCGTCGTCGCGGCGGACCACGGCCGTGGACAGGGAGGCCCGGTCCGGTGACAGCACCAGCCGCAGCCCGTACCCGGCGGCGGGCGGTTCCCCAACGGGCGACCCGTCCACCGACCCGGCAGCCGGCCCTGCCACCGACCCGGCTGCCGGCC
Source organism: Kitasatospora sp. NPDC056327 (assembly GCF_042261735.1). Classification (NCBI taxonomy): domain Bacteria; kingdom Bacillati; phylum Actinomycetota; class Actinomycetes; order Kitasatosporales; family Streptomycetaceae; genus Kitasatospora; species Kitasatospora sp. NPDC056327. Next base: position 8,577 of record NZ_JBHJRC010000231.1, read on the forward strand.
CACCGACCGCGGAGCCGGAACCGGCTCGGGAACCGGCTTCCGAACCGGGGTCCGGCCCCGGGTCGCCGAACGGCACCACGACCTCGCCGTCGGCGGCGAGCAGGTCCTCGAAGTCCTCGCCCACCAGGTAGTCGCGCCCACGCAGCACCTCGGCGAGCGCCGCCGCGACCGGCACCCGGTTGCGCCGCGCGTCCGCCCGGGCCACCGCGGCCTCGACGGCGGGCCGCAGGAAGGCCGGGTCCTCGGCGGCGGTGAGGTCGGCGACCAGCCGGGTCCGCTCGTCCGGCGCGGCGTCGCGGGCCAGTTCCACCAGGGAGGCGCGCAGTTCGGCCCGCTCCTCCTCCCGGGTCCGGCGCTGCACCGAGTGCTGGACGAACGCGGCGAGGTCGGTGAGCGTCGTCCGCACGTCGGAGACGGTGCCGGCCGCCTTCAGCGCGCGCACCAGGCCCGCGACCCGTTCGAGGTCGGCCGGGTCGCACCGCGGCACGTCGCGGTCGAGGATCGCCTGCGCCTCGGCGAGCGCACCGGCGCGCACCCGCCCGGTCCGTTCGGCCAGTTCGTGCCCGGCCGCCTCGGCCGCCGCCGCGCGGCCGGCAGCCGCCGCGTCGGCATCGGCCCTGGCGGCCGCCCGGCGTTCGGCCCCGGTCCCGGTGCGCGCGGCGGGGCGCTCCGGCTCAGCCACCGCCTCCGGCAGCACCGCCGACCAGACCTCCCGCACCGCCTCGGCCAGTTGCCCGGCCGCGCGGTCGTTCGCCTTCCTCGCCCGTTCGATCGCCCTCGTCAGCTCCGCTTCGTCCGCCCCCGCCCCGACGGTGACCGTCTCCACGGTGACCCGGGCCGTGCGGTAGGTGCGCCGCATCTGCCGGGCCTCGCCGCGCAGCGCCCGGGTCCGCTCGTTCAGCTCACCGAGCCGGGCCCGCAGTTCGGACTGCCGCTCCGCACGCTGCTCCTCCGCCCTCCGCCGCTCCTCGGCCCGGCGGAGGTTCTCGGCCCGTTGGGCCTCGGCGGCCAGCCGGGCGCGCAACTGCCGGCGGCGCTCGGCCTCCCGGTCGACATAGGACCATCCGTATCCCGCGGAACTGCTCACCGGCCGCCTTCCGAGCGCGAGTCGTGACCTGCGGCACGGCCCGGGAGCGTGGCACCGGTCCGGACACCCGCACACCCCGCGCGCGCCGCCGAGGCCGGTGCGGGTCGTGACGGGACGTTCCGACGTCTTCCTCGACCGCGCGCGAACCGGCACCGCCCCCCGAAGGTGCTGCTGAGCGCCCATCATGCCGCAGATCGGTGCGGGGCGTTCCGCCTTTGCGAATCCGGGATCACGGCCCGCGGGCCGCCCCGGCGCGCTACCCTTGCGCACGACCGACGGGCGCCGGACGGACGGGCGGGGGTGAGGGACGATGACGCCGGAGGACGTGCTGGCCGTGCTGCGCGCGCACTGGGCCGAGATCTGGGAGCTCCTCGACGAACCGGCCCGGACGAGGCTGCGGGCGATCACCGAGGACCCGACCACCGATCCGGGGCGCATCACCCGCAAGATCATCCGGCTGCTGCGCGCCCAACTGCCCGACGGGCACGCGGTCCGTGAGCTGTTCGACGACTCGAACCGCTTCTCGGGGGGCGACGCCGCGGCCCTGGCGGCGCCCGAACGGGCGGCGGCGGAGGACTTCCGCACCGGGATCCTCGACCTGCTCCGGCAAGCGCTCGCCCCCGAGCCGCGTTTCGGCGGTGCCGCCGACGGCGGTGCCCTCGATGACGACCGGGACCCCGATGACGACGGGCCCCCCGGCGACGAGGACCCCGACGGCTGGCTGCTCGCCGCGGCCTCCGTCAGCGCCGCCGACTACCGGGCGGGCGGGCAGGACCCCGACAATCCCGACCTCATCCGCCTGACGGACCGCCAGGGCACCGTGGTACTGCCGTCGTTCCAGTTCGACGGCGTCTCGGGCCGCCCGCTGCCCGCGGTGGTCGCCGTCAACCGCCTGCTCGACGCCGACGACGACCCCTGGGGCGTGGCGGACTGGTGGCTGGGTGCCAACGCCTGGCTGGACGCCGTCCCCGCCCGACTGCTGGGCACCGACGGCGAGCACACGCTGCTCCCCGCCGCCCACGCCGAGATCGCGGAGTGGTGACCCGATGCCCGACGTGAAGGTCCCCGCCCCGTCCGTGCGGGCCGAGCCGCACCGCGAGGTGCTGCCCGCCGGCACCGTCCTGCACCGCGTGCACAACGCCGCCTACCCGGCCACCGCGTTCAACCCGAACCCCTCCGACACCCACTACGAGGGCGGCCGGTTCTGCTCCTACCAGGGCGACGGCGCGCACCTGCCGTACCTGTACGCCGGACTCTCCGAGCGCACGGCGGTGATGGAGACGCTGGTCCGGGGCGTGCCCTTCGACGAGCGCGGCCGGCGCCGCATCCGGCGCGCCGCGGTCCGGGGCAAGGTGCTGTCGCGGATCGTGACCACCTGCGACATCCCGCTCGTCGGCCTGCTGACGCTCGACCAGCTCGCGGCCGTCCACCAGGACGAGTGGCTGCTCCACTCCGGCCCCGACGCCTACCCGCGCACCCGTCGCTGGGCGGCGTGGATCCGGGGCCAGGCGCCGTGGGCCCTCGGCCTGCACTGGCCGTCCAAGCGGGACCTGGGGAGCAGCTCCTGCATCCTCTACGACCGCGACCCGGCCACGACGCTGGTCAAACCGGCCGGCCCGCCGTCGGTCCCCCTGGACTCCGCCGACGGGGCCGAGCTCCTCAACCTCATCCTCGCTCCGGCCCGCACCCGCATCGAACCCCCGCGGCGCTAGGGGGACCGGTACCGGGGAGTGCGGCCGGGTGGCATCCCTTTCGGGCGGCGGCGGGATGTCCGATGGGGAACGGATCGATCGGCGGCCGTTCCATTGCCGCGGAAGGCAATTGACGTGCCGTCATGTGCGCTCGGAGGGTGGTGCGCAGGCCGTCCCGCGCACCGGCGGGGCGGATCCTCCCACACTCCGAGGGAGTAGAGATGAAGAAGATCAGGAAGGCCGTCACCGCCCTCGCGATGACGGCGGGCATCGTCCTGACGAGCGCCGTCGCCACGGCCGGAACCGCCCAGGCCTACCCGTCCCCGGGCTTCACCTGCATCAACGGCGTCGGGACGGACCCCGTCTTCGGCGGCTCGTTCCTCTGCAACTACGGGATCGGCAAGCCCCAGCACCACGACTTCCCGGACGGGAGCACGCAGGTCTTCGGCATCGGCACCGACCGGAACGTGTGGACGAGGTTGCGCACCCCCAACGGCACCCTCAGCGGGTGGGTCTCGCTCGGGGGTGGGCCGTTCCAGACCGGCGTCTCCATCGTGGCGGCGGACGGCTACTACCTGAAGCTCAGCGCCGGCACCCTCTCACCCGCCCGCCAGTACTACATCGAGCGCTCGGTCCTGGGCATCTTCGGCAGCTGGCACTAGCACGGGGGCGCGGACGGGAAGGCCCGCCACCTGCCCGCCTCGGCGTCGGGGCGGCGCGGCACAGCGCGGCCCCGGGCGCGGCGGAAACTTTGCAAACAGCGAACTTTGCAAAGTTCGCGCACGTTCTCCCAGGTCAGAACGGGATCAGGCGCCCGGCGCGGCACTTTGCAAAGTGCTGACTTTGCAAAACACCGGGCCGAGGGTGGGACGACCGTGGCGACCACGGCCGTCCCGCCCCTCGCTCCGCACCACTCCGCGCCGCTCCGCACCGCGCGGGGGACGCTCCGCACCGCGCGGGGGACGCTCAGTCCTCGTTGGTCTCGACGGGCTCGTCCGCGCGCTGGTCCTCGGTGCGGCCGAGGCGCCAGTAGCCCATGAAGCAGACGGCGCGCCGGTCGTAGCCTCGCTCGCGGACCAGGTGGCGGCGCAGCTCGCGGACGTCCGCGGCCTCGCCTGCGATCCACGCGTACGGCGTGCCGGACGGCAGGTCGGCGGCGCGGAGGGCGTCGGGGAGGGCGGGCACGCCCGGGGCGCCGCGGTGCAGCCAGGTGATGTCGGTGCCCGGCCGGCCGGTGGGCAGGTAGGCGTGCTCCTCCGGCCCCTCGACCTCGGCGAACACCTTGACCGGCAGGCTCTCCGGCAGTTCGTCGAGGATCGCGGCGACGGCGGGCAGGGTGGACTCGTCCCCGGCGAGCAGCACCCAGTCCGCGTTCCCGGGCAGCTGGAACTCGACGCCGCCGGCGTCCTCGACCGCCGGCCCGCAGACGATGACGCGGTCGCCCGGCGCCGCCGTCATGGCCCAGCGGGAGCCGGGGCCGTGGTCGCCCTGGACGGCGATGTCGATGTCGATCTCGTCGGGGTCGCGCCGCTGCGCCCGCACGGTGTAGGTGCGCAGCACGGGGCGGACGGCGGGGTCCATGGAGCGCCAGTTCTGGTACCAGCTGAACTCCTCCTCGCCCTCGGGCATGAGGGGTTCGCCCTGCCCGGGGAGGGGGAGCAGGAGTTTCACCCGCTGGTCGAGGCCGCCGTTCACGAACTCCGCGAGGCCGGTCCCGCCGAGGGTGATGCGGGCCATGTGCGGGGTGACCCGGGACGCCCGGAGCACCTGGAGCGGGAAAAGCAGGAAGCGCGCGGGGGCGGTGGTGCTGGTCAGGGCCGTCTCCTCTCACCTGAATTTAGGTAAGGCTAACCTATCTGAGACGGTGTTCGCCCCCGCACGACGGCGGGGGTGGACGGCCCCGGAGGCCCGGCGGGGCGCGGGCAGGGTGTCGGGGCGGGCGGATCCGGGCACGCCGGAGCGGGAAGTCGGACCCGCCGACTTCCCGC
>NZ_JBHJRC010000232.1:0-13314 GCF_042261735.1 Kitasatospora sp. NPDC056327
GCACCGCCCCGGCCGCCCGGCGGGCCGGACGTCAGCGCTTCACGGGACCTCCCGCCGCCCGCATCGACTTGGTGATGGTCTTCCACTTCTTGAGCCGGGCCGAGGCCAGCCGGGCGTCCGACCGGGAGGCGATCCACTCGCCCTCCCGCTGGAGCTTGCGGTAGCTGGCCATCCGGCGCTCCGGCAGCGAGCCGTCCGCCAGCGCGGCCAGCACCGCGCAGCCGGGCTCGCTGTCGTGCCGGCAGTCGTGGAAGCGGCACCGGTCGGCCAGCTCCTCGATGTCGGCGAAGGCGAGGGCGACGCCCTCCCCTCCGTAGAGGCCGACCTCGCGCAGACCGGGGGTGTCGATCAGCACCCCGCCGCCGGGCAGCAGGACGAGTTCCCGGGTGGTCGTGGTGTGCCGTCCCTTCTGGTCGCCCGAACGGGCCGCCTGAACGGCCATCACGTCGGCCCCGGCGAGCACGTTGGTCAGGGTGGACTTGCCGACACCGGACTGTCCGAGCACGGCGGTGGTGCCGGGCGTGCAGGCGCGCAGCACGTCGATGCCCTCGCCGGTCTCGGCGCTGACCACCAGGACGGTGACCCCGGGGGCGGCGGCCTCGACGTCGGCGCGGATGAAGTCCGCGTCGTCGACCAGGTCGGCCTTGGTGAGCACCACCACCGGCTCGGCGCCGGACTCCCAGGCGAGGGCCAGGAAGCGCTCGATCCGCCCGAGGTCGGGTTCGGCGGCGAGCGAGGCGGCGATCACCACGGTGTCGACGTTGGCGGCGAGCACCTGGCCGTCGGAGCGCTTGCCGGCCACCTTGCGGATGATCGCGGTGGAACGCGGCAGCAGCGCCGCGACGGCGGGCATCGGCAGACCGGGCGCGAGGTCGACGGCGGCCCAGTCCCCGGTGCAGGGGCAGTTGATCATGTCGAGGTCACCGACCTGCCGGGTGTCGGCCCGGACGGTGCGCAGCTCGCCGGTCACCGGGTCGGCGAGCACGGCGTCGCACTGGCCGCGGTCGACCCGGACGATCCGGGCGGCGACCAGCCCGGCCTCGGCGAGCGGCGCGAACAGGTCGTCGAGTTCGGCCGTCCAGCCGTAGCCGGTGAGCGGGGGGACGGCCGCGGGGCCGTCGGCGGGGGTGGAGAAGGAGGAGGAAACGGAGGCAGCGTCGAACAACGCAGTGGGCCCTTCGGGAGGAAAGTGATCCCGCGGGCTGCTGCGGCTGCGTGCGCGAAGGGCTACGTCAGCCGGCGGCCGGCAGGGAGAGACGGGTGCGGGCGCTGCCAAGGGCAGCCGTCATGACAGTCGTGGCCACGGGACCCACCTCCTGCTTTCTCTCCTCGGGCGGCGCCGACGCCGCCCGAACCGGACGCTCACACGCTAGCGGGCCGGCCCGGACCTGCCAACAGGTTTTTCACCTGCCGTTCCTCCCGCGCCGACGGCTCAGCGCTGGTCCCACGGCGGCCGCGGCGGGCGGCTCGGGAGCGGGTACTCGGGCGGCGGGGCGGTCGGCCGGTCGCTGTCCGGCGGGGGCGGGGCGGGGCGGTGGTGCGGGCCGCCGCCGCGGGCGCTGATCCGGCCGCGGACGTTGTCGGCGGCGAGCACGTCGGCCCAGCGCTCGGGGTACTCGGAGGGCACGTCGGCCTCCTCGCCGTCGTCCTCCCAGTACTCCTCCTCACCGCCCTCGGCAAGGCCCAGTTCGCGCGCCCGCCGGGCCCGCTCGACGGCGCGCCGGGCGGCCACCTCGCGGACCACCGCGGCGGCCGCCTCCTCCTGCGCCCGCTCGTTCTCGGCGCGGGCGTCGGCGGTCTCCAGGGTGGGCCAGCGGCGGTCTATGGCCGCGTTCATGGCCGCGCCGATGAGCACCGCGAGGGCGACCACGAAGATCCACAGCAGCACGGCCACCGGGGCGGCCAGCGAGCCGTACACCGAGTGGCCCTCGATCGAGCTGACCAGGTAGAGCCGGAGCGCGACGCTGCAGAAGACCAGCACCACCAGCGCCACCAGGGCGCCGGGGATGTCCTCGCGCCAGGGCGTGGAGACCGGCACCGCGAGGTGGTAGAGGGTGGTCAGCGAGACGATCAGCAGCAGGATGGCGAACGGCCAGTAGGCGGCGTTGATCAGCCCGGCGCTCTCCGGCACGGCGTTGGTCACCAGCCCGGGGCCGGCCATCAGCAGCGGCAGCACCAGCGAGCCGATCACCAGCGCGCCGAGGTAGAGGCCGAGCGACATCAGCCGGGTCTTGACGATGCCCCGCTTGCCGTCGAGCCCGTACATCACGGTGATGGTGTCGATGAAGATGTAGAGCGCCCGTGATCCGGACCAGAGCGACAGCAGGAAGCCGATCGAGATCAGGTCGGGCCTGGTCTGGTCGAAGACCTGTTTGAGCAGCGGCTGGACCACCTCGGTGATGGAGGAGTCCGACAGGACGGTGCCGGCCGCCTTGACGATGTCGGCCTTCAGCTTGTCGATGGTGCCGGCGCCGAGGAAGTCGTCGAGGTAGCCGAGCGTTCCGGCCAGGCAGAGCAGCAGCGGCGGGATGGAGAGGAGGGTGAAGAACGCCGCCTCCGCGGCGAGCCCGGTGACCCGGTACTCGACGCAGGTGTTGGTGGTGTCCTTGACCAGGGCCCAGGCGGTGGTCCGCCAGGTGAACCGCTTGGCCGCCCGCCGGGAGCCCTTGCCCCGACGACGGGAGGGCCGCTCGGGGTTCGGTCTCGTCGCTTCGCCTGCTGCTTGCACAGGGCCAACCGTATCGGGCCCGGCCCGCTCGGCCGATCTCCCGGTGCCCGGACGCGACCGGGGCGCGCCCGGGACGCCCCGCGGGCCCGCCGCCGGGTCGGCCGGGACGTGGTGTGCGCACCGCCGGGGGGCGCGACCGGAGCGGTGCGCCGGAGGGCGGCCGGGCGGGCCGCCGACCCCCGGTCGGCGGGAGCGGCGGGAACGCCGGAACATCTCGGGATGCGAAACTCCGAGGTCCACAATCCGGACGTTAGTGGACCGGGAGTCGTGCGCCGTGCGAATCTCTTGCCATGCCGAGCGCCGGAACCACCCTAGTAGGTCGACTCCACGTCGATCTCCTTCGTGTGTCCAGCGCCATCTGTCCGGTGACCTGAGCCCTACCCCGCCGCCTCCCACCGCACCCCGGCGCCATTCTTCCCGCCATCCCCGCCGAAGCGGATGCGCAGGCGCCCGCCCGGCCACCGCCACTGCTCTTCCGGCCCTGAGAATCCGCAGGTCACAGCAGCACCGCACCGCCGAGCACGCTCCGCGATCCACCCGGCGTCAGAGCCACCTGCCCCGAAGGACTTCACCATGGCCACCACCCCCGAGACCGCCGAGCCCACGGCCGAGAGCGCCCCCGCGCGCCGCCCCGCCGCCGCTCGCAAGGTGACCCGTCACCGCGGCGAGGGCCAGTGGGGCATGGGCCACTTCACTCCTCTGAACGCCAACGAGCAGTTCAAGAAGGACGACGACGGTCTCAATGTGCGGACACGCATTGAGACGATCTACGCGCAGCGGGGCTTCGACTCGATCGACCCCGCCGACCTGCGCGGCCGGATGCGCTGGTGGGGTCTGTACACCCAGCGCAAGGAGGGCATCGACGGCGGCAAGACCGCGATCCTGGACCCGCACGAGCTCGACGCCGAGTACTTCATGCTCCGCGTCCGGATCGACGGCGGCCGGCTGACGGTCGCCCAGCTGCGCGCCGTCGCCGAGGTCTCCGAGCAGTACGGCCGCAACACCGCCGACCTGACCGACCGCCAGAACGTCCAGTACCACTGGATCCGGATCGAGGACGTCCCGGCGATCTGGCAGAAGCTCGAAGCCGTCGGCCTGTCCACCACCGAGGCCTGCGGCGACACCCCGCGCGTCATCCTCGGCTCCCCGGTGGCCGGCATCGCCGAGGACGAGATCATCGACGGCACCTCCGCCATCGAGGAGATCCAGCGCCGCTTCATCGGCAACAGGGACTTCTCCAACCTGCCGCGCAAGTTCAAGTCCGCCGTCTCCGGCTCCCCGCTGCTGGACGTCGCCCACGAGATCAACGACGTCGCCTTCGTCGGCGTGGTCCACCCCGAGCACGGCCCCGGCTTCGACCTCTGGGTCGGCGGCGGCCTGTCCACCAACCCGAAGCTCGGCGTCCGGCTCGGCGCCTGGGTCCCGCTCGACGAGGTCGCCGACGTCTACGGCGGTGTCATCGGCATCTTCCGCGACTACGGCTACCGCCGGCTGCGCAACCGCGCCCGGCTGAAGTTCCTGGTCGCCGACTGGGGCACCGAGAAGTTCCGCCAGGTGCTGGAGGACGAGTACCTCAAGTACAAGCTGATCGACGGTCCCGCCCCGCAGGAGCCCGCCGGCCGCTGGCGCGACCACGTGGGCGTGCACCGGCAGAAGGACGGCAACTACTACGTCGGCTTCGCGCCGCGGGTCGGCCGGGTCGACGGCCGGCTGCTCGGCCGGATCGCCGACCTCGCCGAGGCCCACGGCAGCGACCGCCTGCGCACCACCGCCGAGCAGAAGATGCTCGTCCTCGACGTCGCCGAGGACCGGGTCGAGTCGCTGGTGGCCGGCCTGGAGGCGCTCGACCTGCGGGTCACCCCCTCGCCATTCCGCCGCGGCACCATGGCCTGCACCGGCATCGAGTACTGCAAGCTCGCCATCGTCGAGACCAAGGAGCGCGGCCGCACGCTCATCGACGAGCTCGAACAGCGGCTGCCCGACTTCGACGAGCCGCTGACCATCAACATCAACGGCTGCCCGAACGCCTGCGCCCGCATCCAGGTCGCGGACATCGGTCTCAAGGGCCAGCTGGTGACGGACGACCAGGGCAACCAGGTCGAGGGCTACCAGGTGCACCTGGGCGGCGCGCTCGGCCTGGAGGCCGGCTTCGGCCGCAAGGTCCGCGGCCTCAAGGTCACCAAGGACGGCCTGCCCGACTACGTCGAGCGCGTGCTGACCCGGTACCGGGAGAACCGCACCGAGGGCGAGCGCTTCGCCCAGTGGGCGGCCCGCGCCAGTGAGGAGCAGCTGTCGTGAGCGAGCGCGCCGCACCGTTCTTCTGCCCGTACTGCGGGGACGAGGACCTGCGCCCGTCCGAGGCCGGACACGGCGCCTGGGAGTGCCACGGCTGCCGCCGCGCCTTCCAGCTCAAGTTCCTCGGCCTGTTGTCACCGACCAACGGGGGTAGTCAGAGTGACCAGCACGACCACTGACCACGAGGAGCTGGCGACCCGGGCCGGCCGGGAGCTGGAGGAGGCCACCCCGCAGGAGATCCTGCGGTGGGCCGCCGACACCTTCGGCAAGCGCTTCTGCGTCACCTCCTCCATGGAGGACGCGGTCGTCGCCCACCTGGCCTCCTCGGTCCTCCCCGGCGTGGACGTGGTCTTCCTGGACACCGGCTACCACTTCCCCGAGACCATCGGCACCCGGGACGCGGTGGCCGCGACCATGCCGGTCAACGTCATCACGCTCACCCCGGCTCTCACCGTCGCCGAGCAGGACGAGCGGTACGGGCCGCGGCTGCACGACCGCGACCCCGACCAGTGCTGCGCGCTGCGCAAGGTCGAGCCGCTCAACCGCGGCCTCGGCGGCTACGAGGCCTGGGCCACCGGGCTGCGCCGCGACGAGTCCCCGACCCGCGCGAACACCCCGGTGGTCGCCTGGGACGCCCGGCGCCGCAAGGTCAAGCTCGCGCCGATCGCCCGCTGGACGCAGGACGACGTCGACGCCTACGTCAACGCCAACGGCGTCCTGCTCAACCCGCTGCTGTGGGAGGGCTACACCTCCATCGGCTGCTCCCCGCTCTCCTGCACCCGCAAGCCGGGCGAGGGCGAGGACGGCCGGGCCGGCCGCTGGTCCGGCTCCGGCAAGACCGAGTGCGGCATCCACCTCTAGGCGGACCGCCGGACCTTCCGGACCGGCCCGCCCGCACCACCCGCTCAACCCGTCGACACCCCGTTCAAAGGACTACCGAAGTGACGACAGCCGACACCCTGGCCGCCGCCGGAGCCGCAGAGGCGGCCCCCGCGGCCGGCCCCTGTGAGCGCGGCGCCACCGTGTGGCTGACCGGACTGCCGAGCGCCGGCAAGACCACGCTCGCCTTCGCCCTGGCCGAGCGGCTGCGCGCCGAGGGCCACCGGGTCGAGGTCCTGGACGGCGACGAGATCCGCGAGTTCCTCTCCAAGGGCCTCGGGTTCGGCCGCGAGGACCGGCACACCAACGTGACCCGGATCGGCTTCGTCGCCGAGAAGCTCGCCGCCAACGGCGTCAAGGTGCTCGCCCCGGTGATCGCGCCCTACGCCGACTCCCGCGCCGCCGTGCGCGAGCGGCACGCCGAGCACGGCACGGACTTCCTGGAGATCCACGTCGCCACCCCGGTGGAGCTGTGCGCCGAACGCGACGTCAAGGGGCTGTACGCCAAGCAGGCGGCCGGCGAGATCTCCGGCCTCACCGGCGTCGACGACCCCTACGAGGCCCCCGAGCACCCGGAGCTGCGGCTCCAGACCCAGGGCCGGGCGGTCGCCGAGTCCGCCGCCGAGCTGCACGCCTTCCTGACCGAGAGGGGCCTGGCATGACCACCGCGACCCAGAGCCTGGTGCAGGCCGACGACAACCCCTTCACGCTGTCCCACCTGGACGCGCTGGAGGCCGAGTCGGTGCACATCTTCCGCGAGGTCGCGGGGGAGTTCGAACGCCCGGTGATCCTCTTCTCCGGCGGCAAGGACTCCATCGTCATGCTGCACCTGGCGCTCAAGGCGTTCTGGCCGGCCGCGATCCCCTTCTCGCTGCTGCACGTCGACACCGGCCACAACTTCCCCGAGGTCATCGAGTACCGCGACCGCGTGGCGGCCCGGCACAACCTGCGGCTGCACGTCGCCTCGGTCCAGGACTTCATCGACCGCGGCGTGCTGCGCGAGCGCCCCGACGGCACCCGCAACCCGCTGCAGACCGTCCCGCTGCTCGACGCCATCGAGAAGGGCCGCTTCGACGCCGTCTTCGGCGGCGGACGCCGCGACGAGGAGAAGGCCCGCGCCAAGGAGCGCGTCTTCTCCCTGCGCGACGAGTTCGGCGCCTGGGACCCGCGCCGCCAGCGCCCCGAGCTGTGGTCGCTCTACAACGGCCGGCACGCCGTCGGCGAGCACGTGCGCGTCTTCCCGCTCTCCAACTGGACCGAGCTGGACGTCTGGCAGTACATCGAGCGCGAGAACATCGAGCTCCCCGAGATCTACTACGCCCACGAGCGCGACGTCTTCGCCCGCAGCGGCATGTGGCTGACCGCAGGCGAGTGGGGCGGCCCCAAGGAGAACGAGCCCGTCGAGCGGCGGCTGATCCGCTACCGCACGGTCGGTGACATGTCCTGCACCGGTGCCGTCGACTCCGACGCCACCACCATCCAGGCCGTCATCGCCGAGATCGCCGCCAGCCGCCTCACCGAGCGCGGCGCCACCCGCGCCGACGACAAGCTCTCCGAGGCCGCGATGGAAGACCGCAAGCGCGAGGGATACTTCTAATGAGCACCACCCAGACCGGCACCGCCACCTCGCTGCTGCGCTTCGCCACCGCGGGCTCCGTCGACGACGGCAAGTCGACCCTGGTCGGCCGGCTGCTGCACGACTCCAAGTCGGTGCTCGCCGACCAGCTGGAGGCCGTCGAGCACGCCTCCCGCAGCCGCGGCCAGGAGGCGCCCGACCTCGCGCTGCTCACCGACGGCCTGCGGGCCGAGCGCGAGCAGGGCATCACCATCGACGTCGCCTACCGCTACTTCGCCACCCCGCGGCGGCGGTTCATCCTCGCCGACACCCCCGGGCACGTGCAGTACACCCGGAACATGGTCACCGGCGCCTCCACCGCCGAGCTGGCCGTCGTCCTGGTCGACGCGCGCAACGGCGTGGTCGAGCAGACCCGCCGGCACGCCGCGGTCGCCGCCCTCCTGCGGGTGCCGCACGTCGTGCTGGCCGTCAACAAGATGGACCTGGTCGACTACGCCGAGCCCGCCTTCGCCGCGATAGCCGCCGAGTTCACCGCCTACGCGGCCTCGCTCGGCGTCAAGGACGTCGTCGCCGTCCCGATCTCCGCGCTCGCCGGGGACAACGTCGTCGAGCCGTCCGCGCACATGGACTGGTACGGCGGCCCGACCCTGCTGGAGCACCTGGAGACCGTGCCGGTCGGCAGCGACCCGAGCGTCGAGCCGGCCCGCTTCCCGGTCCAGTACGTGATCCGCCCGCAGACCGAGGAGCACCCGGACTACCGCGGCTACGCGGGCCAGCTGGCCTCCGGCGTGCTGCGGGTCGGCGACGCCGTCACCGTGCTGCCGTCGGGCCACACCACCACCGTCGCCGGCATCGACGCGCTCGGCCGGGCCACCGACATCGCCTGGGCCCCCCAGTCGGTCACCGTGCGCCTCGCCGACGACATCGACATCTCCCGCGGCGACCTGATCGCGGCCGGCGCGGTGCCCGTCCCCACCAAGGACCTCGAAGCCACCGTCAGCCACCTCAGCGAGCGCCCGCTCCGGGCCGGCGACAAGGTGCTGCTGAAGCACACCACCCGCACGGTGCGCGCGCTGGTCAAGGAGATCACCTACCGGATCGACATCGACACCCTCGAACAGCGCTCCGGCGCCGAGGGGCTGAACGTCAACGACATCGGCCACGTGGTGCTGCGCACCGCCGAGCCGCTGGCGCTCGACGACTACACCGACAACCGCCGGACCGGCTCGTTCCTGCTGATCGACCCGGCCGACGGCACCACCCTCACCGCCGGCATGGCGGGCGAGGCCTTCGAGACCGTACGCACCACCGACGCCAACGAACCCGACGAGGAGGACTGGGTCTGATGCCCAGCGAGGCGTTCTCGGGCATGGACAAGGAAGGCGGCCGCATCGGCAGCGGCGTCCTCGGCAGTGGCCAGGGCGGCCTGACGCGATGTGTGGGCCGACAGGGCTGAGAACGTCCTGTCACCGGGCCGGCTCGCCGCTGTCCCTCCCCACAGCAGGCGCAGCAGCGTCCACCGGCCCGGCTTGCCCGGCACCCCGTGCGGTGCCGCAAGCACAACCTTGACCGAACGTCCGCCCGAGACCGGCTTCCTGACGGTCCGTCCGCGAACAGGACACTCCATGGCACCGAACCAGGCACTTCCGCATACCTCCGCACAGCCCGGCTCCGGCCGGATCAGACGCTCCGCCGCGGCGGCCGTCGCCGGCCTCACCGCCGTCGCGCTGCTCTCCGCCTGCGGCTACGGCTCGAAGAACGACGACAAGAAGACCGACGCCGCCCCCGCGGCCGGCTCGGCCTCCGGCGTGAAGCTCTCCGCCGACACCGTGAAGATCGGCTACTTCGCCAACCTGACCCACGGCACCCCGCTGGTCGGCCTCCAGGAAGGCATATTCCAGAAGGAGCTGGGCTCCACCCAGGTCAAGACCCAGATCTTCAACGCGGGCCCGGCCGAGATCGAGGCGCTCAACGCCGGCTCGATCGACATCGGCTGGATCGGCCCCTCCCCGGCGATCAACGGCTTCACCAAGTCCGAGGGCAAGTCGCTGAAGATCATCGGCGGTTCGGCCTCGGGCGGCGTCAAGCTGGTCGCCAACCCGGACAAGATCACCTCGCTGGACGACCTCAAGGGCAAGAAGATCGCCACCCCGCAGCTGGGCAACACCCAGGACGTGGCGCTGCTCAACTACCTGGCCGGCAAGGGCTACAAGGTCGACGCCCAGTCCGGCGCCGGCGACGTGAGCGTCGTCCGCTCGGACAACAAGGTCACCCCGGACGCCTACAAGCAGGGCTCCATCGACGCCGCCTGGGTGCCCGAGCCGACCGCGTCCAAGCTGGTCACCCTCGGCGCGAAGGTCCTCCTCAACGAGAAGGACATCTGGCCGGACAAGAAGTTCGTGATCACCAACATCATCGTCTCGCAGAAGTTCCTCGCCGAACACCCCGACGTGGTCGAGGCCGTGCTGCGCGGCTCGGTGAACACCAACGCCTTCATCAAGGCCAACCCGGACAAGGCCAAGGCCACCGCCAACGAGGCCATCAAGAAGGAGGCCGGCAACGCCCTGGAGCCGGCCATCCTCGACCCGGCCTGGGCCGACATCGACTTCCTGGACGACCCGCTGGCGGCCACCCTGCAGACCGAGGCCGACAACGCCGTCACCGCCGGCCTCCTCAAGAAGCCGAACCTGAACGGGATCTACGACCTCGCTCCGCTCAACAAGGTGCTGAAGGAGAAGGGGCAGAGCCCCGTCGCGGACGCCGGACTCGGCGCCAAGTAGCGCACGCAGTACCGCACCACCGCGCACGAACCCCGCGGTCCGGACCCCCGCCCGTCCCCGTCGATGCCCGCTCGATGCCCCGAGCACGGGCCGGGCGGGGCCCGGACCCCGGCTCCCACTCCCTGACACCAGATGCCAGACCACACCACGCAGGAGGTGCCCGGAATGACTCCGGCACTGACCACCTCGGACGACGCCGCAGGCGTCGGCACCCGCGACGGCTCTCCCGCCGTCCGGCTCTCGCACGTCCACAAGTCCTTCGGCCGCCCCGGCGCGCAGACCCACGTCCTGGACGACATCACCCTCGATGTCGCCCCCGGCGAGTTCGTCACGCTGCTCGGCGCCTCGGGCTGCGGCAAGTCCACCCTGCTCAACCTGGTCGCCGGCCTCGACAAGCCCACCGCGGGCAGCATCGAGGTGCCCGGAGGACGCCCCGCGCTGATGTTCCAGGAACACGCGCTCTTCCCCTGGCTCACCGCCGGCAAGAACATCGAACTCGCCCTGAAGCTCGCCGGCGTCGCCCGCCCCGAGCGCCGCACCGAGGCCGAGCGGCTGCTCGAACTCGTCCGGCTGCAGGGCTCCTACGGCAAGCGGGTGCACGAGCTCTCCGGCGGCATGCGCCAGCGCGTCGCCATGGCCCGCGCCCTCGCCCAGGGCAGCTCCGTGCTGCTGATGGACGAGCCGTTCGCCGCGCTCGACGCCATCACCCGTGACGTCCTGCACAACGAGATCACCCGGATCTGGGCGGAGCAGAAGCTCTCCGTCCTCTTCGTCACGCACAACGTGCGGGAGGCCGTCCGGCTCGCCCAGCGCGTGGTGCTGCTCTCCTCGCGGCCCGGCCGGGTCGCCCGCGAGTGGCGGATCGACCTCCCGCAGCCGCGCCGGATCGAGTCCTCCGGTGTCGCCGACCTGTCCATCGAGATCACCGAAGAACTGCGTGGGGAGATCCGCCGCCATGGCCAGCACTGACACCACCACCAAGGCCGCGCCGGGCCACGGCGGTGCCGTCGCCGACTTCGTCGGTGTCGAGGCCGGGCTGGACGCGCTGGACGCGGTCGTCACCCAGCGCAACTCCGTCACCCAGACGCTGCGGCAGAAGGTCCTGCCGCCGCTGCTCGGGGTCCTCCTGGTGCTCGCCCTGTGGCAGGGCGCGTACAGCCTGCACGTCACCACCGAGTACAAGCTGCCCAGCCCGCTGGACGTCTGGCGGGCCGCCGAGGACCTCTGGTACCAGGGCACGCTGCTCTCGATCGTCTGGACGAGCGTCTGGCGCGGTCTGTCCGGCTTCGTGGTCGCGCTCGTCATCGGCACCCCGATCGGCCTGCTGGTCGCCCGGGTCAAGCCGGTGCGGGCCGCGCTCGGCCCGGTCCTGTCCGGTCTCCAGTCGCTGCCCTCGGTGGCCTGGGTGCCGGCCGCGGTCATCTGGCTGGGCATCAACGACTCGATGATGTACGCGGTCATCCTGCTCGGCGCCGTCCCGTCCATCGCCAACGGCCTGGTCGCGGGCATCGACCAGGTGCCGCCGCTGTTCCTGCGGGCCGGCCGCACCATCGGCGCCACCGGCCTCAACGGCGCCCGGCACATCCTGCTGCCGGCCGCCCTGCCCGGCTACCTGGCCGGCCTCAAGCAGGGCTGGGCCTTCTCCTGGCGCTCGCTGATGGCCGCCGAGCTCGTCGCCTCCTCCCCCGACCTGGGCCTCGGCCTCGGCCGGTTCCTGGAGAACCAGCGCGAGTTCTCGGACATGGCGGGCGTGCTGCTCGGCATCATCCTCATCCTGTTCGTCGGCATCGCCATCGAACTGCTCGTGTTCACCCCGGTCGAGCGCCGGGTCCTGCGCAACCGCGGCCTGCTGGCCACCGGTAAGTGAGGCCCTCCGCATGACCGAACGACGGCTGTCCGCCGCCCCCGCCACCCCGGTGGCGGCGGGCAGCCCCGCCCTGCTGCTGATCGCCCACGGCAGCCGCGACCCGCGGCACGCCGCCACGGTGGCCGCCCTGGTCGGCCAGGTCCGGGCGCTGCGGCCCGGGCTCGACGTCGCCACCGCCTACCTGGACCACTGCGCGCCGCGCATCCCGCAGGTGACCGGCCGGCTCGGCTCCGCCGCGGTGGCCGTCCCGCTGCTGCTCAACCGGGCCTTCCACGCCAAGCACGACATCCCCGCCGCCCTGCGCGCGGCCGGTGCGGACCTGCCGGTGGCCGACGTCCTCGGCCCGTCGCCGCTGCTGCTGTCCGCACTGGACCGGCGGCTCGCCGAGGCCGCGCCGGAGCTCGCCTCCCCCGCCGTCCGCGCCCGCACCGGCGTCGTCCTGGCCGCGGCCGGCTCCTCCGACCCGGCCGCCGACGCCGCCACCCGGGCGGTCGCCGCCGAGTGGCGCCGCACCCGCGGCTGGGCCGCCGTCGAGGTCGCCTACGCCTCCGCCGCCGGCCCGCGCGTCGCCGACGCCGTCGCCGCCCTGCGGCGCGCCCCCGGCGTCGGCCGGGTCGCCGTCTCGCCCTACCTCCTGGCCCCCGGTCTGCTGCCCGACCGCATCGCCGGAGCCGCCGCGGAGGCCGGCGCGGACCACCTCGCCGACGTCCTCGCCCCCACCCCGGACCTCGCCCGCCTCCTCCTCACCCGCTACGACGGGGCCCACGCGAGGACCACCCGGCCGACCCGGGCCCTCACCGCCTGAACGCCCCCGGCGCAGGCACCGGCCGCAGTATCGTGAGGCGATGGGTGTCGCCGACGACCGTTGTGCCGAGCTCCACGACCTCATCGACCGGCTGGACCCGGAGCAGGCCGAGGAGGTCCGTCGGCACGCCCTCCGCCTGGTCGGCGCCGGCGAGACCCCGCCGCGCCACCGCCTGAGCTTCACCGGGACAGGGGTGAGCGCCAAGCCCGACCCGGGCGCCGAGTCGAAGCGGATCGTCCGCGCCGAACTGCGCGGAGTCCCGGGATCGCGACACCGGACCGCCGTCACTTCGGCGTCGTCCGCCCCGGCACACCGCGGCCTTCCGGCTGCTGCCCGACTGGGGCGACGCGGCCCGCCGTGCCGCGACCGACCCGGTGTCGGCCG
>NZ_JBHJRC010000233.1:0-13307 GCF_042261735.1 Kitasatospora sp. NPDC056327
GGCACCACCCACCGGGTGGTGCCCCTTCGCCGTTTCCGGCCCCTAGGCCGAGGCCGGTGGGTACAGCTGGGCCGGCAGCCGGGACGCCGCGGTGCGGTCCAGCAGCCACAGGGTGCGGCCGGTGCCGCGTGCGCCGGAGGCGGGCGCCTGGAGCTCGCCCGGGCCCGACAGGGCCACCGCGACCGCGCCCGCCTTGTCCTCGCCCGCCGCCAGCAGCCAGACCTCGCGGGCGGCGCGGATCGCCGGCAGGGTGAGCGAGATCCGGGTCGGCGGCGGCTTCGGCGCACCGCGCACGCCGATCACCGTCAACTCCTGCTCCCGCACGCCCGGGTGCTCCGGGAAGAGCGAGGCGACATGGGTGTCCGGACCGACGCCGAGCAGCAGCACGTCGAAGGCGGGTACCCCGAGCCGGTCGCCCGGTCCGGCCGCCTTCGCGAGCTCCTCCGCGTAGCGGGCCGCCGCGGCCTCGACGTCGGAGCCGTCGGCGCCGTCCGAGGCGGGCATCGCGTGCACCCGCGCCGGGTCGAGCGGGACGGCGTCCAGCAGCTCGGCGCGGGCCTGCACGACGTTGCGCTCCGGGTCGCCGGAGGGCAGGAAACGCTCGTCGCCCCACCAGAGGTCCAGCCGCGCCCAGTCGACCGCGTCGCGTGCCGGGGAGGCGGCGATCGCGGCCAGCAGGGCGTTGCCGTTGCGTCCGCCGGTGAGCACCACCGAGGCGGTGCCGCGGGCGGCCTGGGCGTCCACGATCCGGGTGATCAGCCGGGCTGCGGCCGCCTGGGCCATCAGCTCCTTGTCCCGGTGGACGACCAGCTGCGGGGTGGCGGCCGTCATGCGTCCGCCTTCTTGGCGGCGCGCTTGCCGGCCGCCTTCCTCGCGGTGCCGCCGGTACCCTCGGCGGTCACCCGGGAGGGGTTGGCGACGGCGTCGGCCTGCTCGGTCTGCCCGGCCTCCTCGGAGACCTGCTCGGCCACCGCGGCCGCGGCCGCCTGCTCGGCGTTGTCCGGCTCCTTGAGCTGCTCCACCGGCGTGCGCACGGCCGCCGCGTAGATGTCGTCCGGGTCGAGCCGGCGCAGCTCCTCGGCGATCAGCTCCGAGGTCTCGCGCCGCTTGAGCGCCACCTGGCGGTCCGGCGAGCCGGGCATGGAGAGCGTGCCCATCAGGCCGTCCGGGCGGTCCAGGGTGATGTCCCCGTCCTCGGTGCGCAGGTGCACCGCGGTGATGCCCGGGCCGTTGGTGACGACCCGCTCCACCGGCACGTGCAGCCGGGTGTGCAGCCACAGGCCGAGCAGTTCGACGCTGGGGTTGTACGACTCGCCCTCGACCACCGCGGAGGTGATCGTCGACGGCCGCTGGTCCAGCGCGGCGGCCAGCATGGAGCGCCAGCCGGTGATCCGGGTCCACGCCAGGTCGGTGTCGCCCGGGGTGTAGCTCTGGGCCCGCTGGGCGAGCTGGCCGACCGGGGACTCGGCGGTGACCGCGTCGGTGATCCGGCGCTGGGCGAGTGCGCCGAGCGGGTCCTGCGCCGGGTGCAGCGGCGCGTTGTCCGGCCACCAGACCACCACCGGGGCGTCCGGCAGCAGCAGCGGCAGGACGACCGACTGGGCGTGCGCGGCGAGTTCGCCGTGCATCCGCAGGACGACGGTCTCGCCGGAGCCGGCGTCCGAGCCGACCAGCACCTCGGCGTCCAGCCGGGTCTCGGCGCGGGCCCGGGGCGAGCGCCCGGCGCGCTTGATGACCGCCAGGGTGCGCGAGGGGTGCTCGCGGGAGGCGTCGTTGGCGGCCTTGAGGGCGTCGTACGCGCTGCCCTCGTCGGTCACGATCACCAGGGTGAGCACCATGCCGGCGGCCGTGGAGCCGCTGGCCCGGCGCGCCTCCATGAGCGCCGCGTTGATCTTGCTTGACGTGGTGTCCGTGAGGTCGATCTTCATGGCCGGCGCCAGCTCCTGCCGTCTCGTGCGAGCATCTCGTCCGCCTCGGCCGGGCCCCAGGTGCCGGCCGGGTACTGGGCGGGCTTGCCGTGGGTGTCCCAGTACCGCTCGATCGGGTCGAGGATCTGCCAGGAGAGCTCGACCTCCTGGTGGCGCGGGAAGAGGTTGGCGTCGCCGAGCAGCACGTCGAGGATGAGCCGCTCGTACGCCTCCGGGGAGGACTCGGTGAAGGACTCGCCGTAGGCGAAGTCCATCGTGACGTCCCGGACCTCGAAGGAGGTGCCCGGCACCTTGGAGCCGAACCGCACGGTGACGCCCTCGTCCGGCTGCACCCGGATCACCAGGGCGTTCTGCCCCAGCTCCTCGGTGGCGTAGGAGTCGAACGGCAGGTACGGGGCGCGCTGGAAGACCACCGCGATCTCGGTGACCCGCCGGCCCAGCCGCTTGCCGGTGCGCAGGTAGAACGGCACCCCCGCCCAGCGGCGGTTGTTGATCTCCAGCTTGATGGCCGCGTAGGTGTCGGTCTTGGACTCCGGGTCGATGCCGTCCTCGTCGAGGTAGCCGCCGACCTCCTCGCCGCCCTGCCACCCGGCCGCGTACTGGCCGCGCACGGTGTGCTGCCCGAGGTCGGCCGGGAGCTTGACGGCGCTGAGCACCTTGAGCTTCTCGGCCACCAGCGCCTTCGGGTGGAAGGACGCCGGCTCCTCGATCGCGGTGAGCGCCATCAGCTGGAGCAGGTGGTTCTGGATGACGTCGCGGGCCGAGCCGATGCCGTCGTAGTAGCCGGCCCGGCCGCCGATGCCGATGTCCTCGGCCATGGTGATCTGCACGTGGTCGACGTACGACCGGTTCCAGATCGGCTCGAACATCTGGTTGGCGAAGCGGAGCGCCAGGATGTTCTGGACGGTCTCCTTGCCCAGGTAGTGGTCGATCCGGAAGACCTCGTCCCGGGGGAAGACCTCGTGGACGATCCGGTTCAGCTCCTGGGCGGACTCCAGGTCGTGGCCGAACGGCTTCTCGATGACCGCGCGGCGCCAGGAGCCCGCCGGCGGGTCGGCCAGCCCGTGCTTCTTGAGCTGCTGGACGACGGTCGGGAAGAACTTCGGCGGCACGGACAGGTAGAAGGCGAAGTTGCCGCCGGTGCCCTGCGCCTTGTCCAGCTCCTCGATGGTCCCGCGGAGCTTGTCGAAGGCGTCGTCGTCGTCGAAGGTTCCGTGGACGAACCGCATGCCCTTGGCGAGCTGCTGCCAGACCTCCTCGCGGAAGGGGGTGCGCGCGTGCTCCTTGACGGCGTCGTGCACCTCCTGCGCGAAGTCCTCGTCCTTCCACTCGCGGCGGGCGAAGCCGACGAGGGAGAAGCCCGGCGGCAGCAGGCCGCGGTTGGCGAGGTCGTAGATCGCCGGCATGAGCTTCTTGCGGGACAGGTCGCCGGTGACCCCGAAGATCACCAGGCCGGACGGCCCCGCGATCCGCGGGAGCCGCCGGTCGGACGGGTCGCGAAGCGGGTTGACGGGTGCCGGCGGGAGGTCGTCCGCGTCGGACTCCGGCGTCAACTCGGGGAAATCAGTGCTCACTTGGTTGGCTCCGCTTTCGTGCGCTGTGAGCGGGGGGTCACTTCTCGTCGGCGAAGGAGGCGAGCGAGGCGGTGACGGTGTCGAGCAGTTCCTTCCAGGACTGCTCGAACTTCTCCACGCCCTCGTCCTCCAGCACCTGGACCACGTCGTCGTAGTCCACGCCGGCGGCGGCGACGGCGTCCATCACGGCCTTGGCGTCGGCGTAGTTGGGGACGATGGTGCCGCCGGTGACCACACCGTGGTCGTCGGTGGCGTCCAGGGTGGCCTCGGGCATGGTGTTCACGGTGCCGGGGGCGACCAGCTCGGTGACGTACAGGGTGTCCGGCAGGGCCGGGTCCTTGACACCGGTGGAGGCCCACAGCGGGCGCTGGGCCTTGGCGCCGGCGGCCTCCAGGGCGGTCCAGCGGTCGCTGCCGGCGGTCTTGCCGTCGACGCTGCCGAAGACCTCCTCGTACGCCTGGTAGGCGAGGCGGGCGTTGGCCAGGGCGGCCTTGGAGCGGAGGTCCCTGGCCTCGCCGCCGATCTTCTCCAGGCGCTTGTCGATCTCGGTGTCGACGCGGGAGACGAAGAAGGAGGCGACCGACTCGATCTGGGAGAGGTCCAGGCCCTTGGCCTTGGCGGCCTCCAGGCCGGTCAGGTAGGCGTCGATGACGGCCTTGTAGCGCTCCAGCGAGAAGATCAGCGTGACGTTGACGCTGATGCCCTTGCCGATGACCTCGGCGATCGCGGGCAGCCCGGCCCTGGTCGCGGGGATCTTGATGAAGACGTTGGGACGGTCGACCAGCCACCACAGCTGCTTGGCCTCGGCCACGGTGGCGGCCGTCTCGTGCGCCAGCCGCGGGTCCACCTCGATGGAGACCCGGCCGTCGCGGCCGTTGGAGGCGTCGTAGACCGGGCGCAGCACGTCGGCGGCGTCGCGCACGTCCGAGGTGGTGATCATGCGGATCGCCTCGTCGGTGGTGACCTTGCGGACGGCGAGGTCGCGCAGCTGGCCGTCGTAGGAGCTGTCGCCGCCGCCGATGGCCTTCTGGAAGATGGTCGGGTTGGTGGTCACGCCCACCACGTGCTTGTGCTGCACCAGCTCGGCGAGGTTGCCCGAGTTCAGCCGCTTGCGGCTGAGGTCGTCCAGCCAGATCGCAACGCCTTCGTCGCTGAGGCGCTTCAGTGCGTCAGTCATGGTGCTTCAGTCCCTTGATTCTCTTCTTGTGGGGTGTCAGGGGAGGCCGCGTACCCGGTGTGCGGCCGGGTACGCGGCCGGGTGCCGCTAGCGGTTGACGGCTTCGAGCGAGCGCAGCGCGTTGTGGGCCTCGGCGACGACGCGCTCGGCGGTGATGCCGAACTCCTCGAAGAGCACCTTGTAGTCGGCGGAGGCGCCGAAGTGCTCCAGCGAGACGATCCGGCCGTGGTCGCCGACCAGCTCGCGCCAGCCCTGGGCGATGCCGGCCTCGACCGAGACGCGGGCCTTGACCGACGGCGGCAGCACGCTGTCGCGGTAGGCCTGGTCCTGCTCCTGGAACCACTCGAAGGACGGGAGCGAGACCACGCGGGTGGCGATGCCCTCGGCCTCCAGGACCTCGCGGGCCCTGACGGCCAGCTGGACCTCGGAGCCGGTGCCGAGCAGGATCACCTGCGGGGCGCCGGTGGAGGCCTCGGCCAGGACGTAGCCGCCGCGGGCGGTGCCCTCGGCGCTGCCGAAGGAGCCGCGGTCGTAGGTCGGGACGTTCTGGCGGGTGAGCGCCAGGCCGACCGGGCCGGGGTGGGTGGTCTGGCGCTCGATCACGGTGCGCCAGGCGACGGCGGTCTCGTTGGCGTCGGCCGGGCGGACCACGGAGAGGCCGGGGATGGCGCGCAGCGAGGCCAGGTGCTCGACCGGCTGGTGGGTCGGGCCGTCCTCGCCGAGGCCGATGGAGTCGTGCGTCCACACGTAGGTGACCGGCAGCTTCATCAGGGCGGCCAGGCGGACGGCCGGGCGCATGTAGTCGGCGAAGACCAGGAAGGTGCCGCCGTAGACGCGGGTCCTCCCGTGCAGCGCGATGCCGTTCATGGTCGAGCCCATGGCGTGCTCGCGGATGCCGAAGTGGATGGTGCGGCCGTACGGGCCGGCCGTCTTCAGCGGGTTGCCCTCGGGGAGGAAGGAGCTGTCCTCGTCGATGGTGGTGAGGTTGGACTCGGCGAGGTCGGCCGAGCCGCCCCACAGCTCCGGGATCACCGCGCCGAGCGCCTTGAGGGTCTCGCCGCTGGCCTTGCGGGTGGCGACGTCCTTGCCGGCCTCGAAGGAGGGGATCGCCTTCTTCCAGCCCTCGGGCAGCTCGCCGGCCTCGATGCGGTCGAACTCGGCGGCGCGCTGCGGGTTGGCGGCGCGCCAGGCGCCGAAGGACCGCTCCCACTCGGCGCGGGCGGCCTTGCCGCGCTGCACGACCAGGCGGGCGTGCTCGATGACCTGGTCGGCGACCTCGAAGGTCTTCTCCGGGTCGAAGCCCAGGACCTTCTTGGTGGCGGCGATCTCGGCGGCGCCGAGCGCGGAGCCGTGGGCCTTGGCGGTGTTCTGGGCGTCCGGGGCCGGCCAGGCGATGATCGTGCGCATCGCGATCATCGACGGGCGGGAGGTCTCGGCCCGGGCCGCGTCCAGCGCCTCGGCGAGCGCGGCGACGTCGATGTCGCCGTTCGCCTTCGGGGTGACCCGCTGGACGTGCCAGCCGTACGCCTCGTAGCGCTTGAGGACGTCCTCGGAGAAGGCGGTCTCGGTGTCGCCCTCGATCGAGATGTGGTTGTCGTCGTAGACGGCGACCAGGTTGCCGAGCTTCTGGTGGCCGGCCAGCGAGGAGGCCTCGGCGGAGACGCCCTCCTCCAGGTCGCCGTCGGAGACGATCGCCCAGACCGTGTGGTCGAAGGGCGACTCGCCGGCCGGGGCGTCCGGGTCGAAGAGGCCGCGCTCGAAGCGGGCGGCCATCGCCATGCCCACGGCGTTGGCGATGCCCTGGCCGAGCGGGCCGGTGGTGGTCTCGACGCCGGCGGTGTGGCCGTGCTCGGGATGGCCCGGGGTGCGGCTGCCGGCCACCCGGAAGGCCTTGAGGTCGTCCAGCTCCAGGCCGTAGCCCGAGAAGTAGAGCTGGGTGTAGAGCGTCAGGCTGGTGTGACCGGGGGAGAGGACGAACCGGTCACGGCCGACCCAGGACGGGTCGGTCGGGTCGTGGCGCAGGAAGCGCTGGAAGATCAGGTAGGCGGCGGGGGCCAGCGACATGGCCGTCCCGGGGTGCCCGTTGCCGACCTTCTGGACCGCGTCCATCGCCAGGACCCGGGCCGTGTCCACGGTCCGCTCGTCGAGGTCCGACCACTCGAATGCATTCGGCGTCGTGCTCACCCTGTCTCAGGGCTCCTTCCATTGTGAAGAGTGACCCCGTGAGGGACCGGGTCGGCCACGTCGCTGGGGCCGGACGCTGAGGTGGTGCCGGTCACGGAGGGTAGATCCCGCTTCTGTTGGGCGAGCCTACCGTCCGGCCCGTGGCTCACCCTCCGTGGTGGGACAACTCAGGCATGTCGGTGGTCATTCCCCGGCAATTCCGTGTGCGACGGGTCCGCGCCTTTGTCCCACCCTCGCCCGGTTCCGCCCGGTTCGCCTCTCCGGGGCCCGGGGCGGGGGACCGGGCCCCGCGGAGGCCGCCGGCGGCAACGCTCCAGGTGGGCGCGGCGGGGGTTCACCCGGGGGTGTGCGTTCCGCCCCGCCGGGGCACCCCGGGGCCGGTGGGGAGATATGGAGCGTCTAAGGTGGCGTGGTACGCGCAGAGCGGACGATTCGGGAGAGAGTGTTCCGGTGGCCGCCTGTGAGGATTCATCTTCAGTTGGGGTGTTAGTGACCGCCGTCGAATCCCGTCCCGCCGGGGTCACCGGGGCGACGCCTGCGCAACGGCCGTTCGGGGCCCGTGTCGGCGCCTTCGTCGCACTGACCAAACCTCGGATCATCGAGCTGCTGCTGATCACCACGGTGCCGGTGATGTTCCTGGCGGAGCGCGGGGTGCCGAACCTGCTGCTGGTGCTGAAGGTGGTCATCGGCGGTTACCTCTCGGCGGGCGGTGCCAACGCCCTCAACATGTACATCGACCGCGACATCGACGCGGTGATGTCCCGGACCGAGCGCCGGCCGATCGTCACGGGCATGGTGTCGCCGCGCGAGGCGCTGGTGTTCGGCATCGCGCTGGGCGTGCTGTCGACGGTCTGGCTGGGCGTCCTGGTCAACTGGCTGTCCTCGGCGCTGGCCCTGGGCGCGCTGCTGTTCTACGTGTTCGTCTACACGCTCGGCCTGAAGCGGCGCACCGCGCAGAACATCGTCTGGGGCGGGATCGCCGGCTGCATGCCGGTCTTCGTCGGCTGGGCCGCGATCACGAACTCGCTCTCCTGGTCGGCGCTGGTGCTGTTCCTGGTGATCTTCTTCTGGACGCCGCCGCACTACTGGCCGCTGTCGATGAAGGTCCGCGAGGACTACGCCCGGGCCGGGGTGCCGATGCTGCCGGTGATCAAGGGCAACCTGGCGGTCGCCCGGCAGATCGTCGGCTACTCCTGGGTGATGGTGGGGGTCTCGCTGCTGCTGTGGCCGCTGGCCGACACCAGCTGGCTCTACCCGGTGGCGGCGGTGCTGCTCGGCGCCGCCTGGCTCAAGGAGGCGCACGCGCTGCACGGGCGGGCCAAGTCCGGCGTGGTGGGCGCCAAGCTGAAGGAGATGCGGCTGTTCCACTGGTCGATCACCTACCTGACGCTGCTGTTCGTGGTGATCGCGGTGGACCCGTTCGTGAAGTGACGCGAGCGGCGCGCGGATGACGTGCCGAAGGGCCCCGGTCGAGGAGACCGGGGCCCTTCGTGCTGCCGGGGTGCCGGGGCCGGCCGAGCCCCGGCCGGCTACCGGGCCGGGAGCCCGGAGGGGCCGACGTGGCCGTCCAGCCAGTCCTTGAGGGGCTGGGAGGTGTGCAGGAAGGCGGTGATCCGCCCGTACGCGGCCCGGGTGCCCAGCCAGGCCCCGGGGGTCCACTCCTGCCAGGCGACCAGGCCCTTGTGGCGGAGCAGGGCGATCCGCGGGTGGTCCCTGGGGTAGCCGCGGGGGGCGGACTTCAGGGAGTCCCGGCCGACCACCTCCGGGCCGGCCTCGCGGACCCGGGCCACCACGCGTTCCAGTTCGGCGCCGGAGACGTCCTCGGCGACCGCGGCGCGGTAGCGGTCCAGCTGGTCGGGGGCGAGCCGGTACAGCCCGTTGCCGCAGGCCAGGCCGTCGGCGGAGAGCTGGACGTAGCCGCCGGCGGTCAGGTGGGCGCCGATGTGCGTCTTGTACGGGGACTTGTCGGCGCCGAACCGGACGTCGCGGTTGGGGCGGAAGATCCTCCCCGGTCCGAACTCGGGTTCGAGCTCGGCCAGCAGCCGCTCCATGGGCTCCCGTACGGCGTGCTCGTACCGGGCCCGGTGGGACTGCCAGAAGGACTTGGAGTTGTCGGTTTCGAGGTGCTCGTAGAATTCGAGCGCCTCGGCCGGCCAGCCGTCGAAGGTCACCCCACCAGTATGTGGCCCGGCGCACACGGCGCCCCCGTCGCCGGTTCCCCTACCGCTGGGTAGCATGCGGGCATGAGCAGCGCAGAGACCGCCACCACCGCCGCGCCGGACGCCCGCGCCGAGCGCCGTGCCAAGCGCATCGCCAAGAGCCTGACCGCCTTCGCCAGGGAGCACGGCGGCAGTGCGGAGGGCGTCGTCGAGTACGTCGGCGCGGTCGCCACCCGGATCGTGGTGGTCGGCGCCGACGGTGCCTGGGGCGACCAGGTCGCGCCCAGTCACGCGGTCGGCCGCCGGGCCGCCGAGCTGGCCGGGATCACCCTGCACGACCGCTTCGAGGGCGAGCTCGCCCTCAGGGTGCGGACCGGCGAGTACGAGTGGAAGCGCATGGCGGGCCTGCAGATCGGCGGCTGACGCCGGCGACGGCGGACGCCGGAGGGCCCCGGTCGGGTGACCGGGGCCCTCCCGCGCGTCCGGGGACGCGCGCGGGTCAGGCGGCCGCGGGCTGGGGGGTGCGGGCGGCGGGCGGGCCGGCCGGCGCGGGGGCGTCCTCGCGGGCCCGGAGGGCGAGCGGGATGCGCAGGGCGGCGATCCAGATCAGGGTGGCGCCCAGCATGTGCAGGCCGACCAGCAGCTCCGGGACGTCGGTGAAGTACTGGACGAAGCCGATCACGCCCTGGAGCAGCAGGCCGATCAGCAGCTCGCGGGAGCGGGCCCGGGCGGCGGGTGGGGCCTTGACGGCGGCGAACACGAAGATCACCGCGATCGCCAGGCCGACCGAGACGAAGGCCAGGTCGGCGTGGGCCTGGGCGAGGCGGTCGTAGTCGAGGGGGATGCGCGGGACCATCTTGTTGTCCTTGGGCGTCCCGGGGTGGTGGCCGGCGCCGGTGACCAGCGTGCCGGCGGCCACCAGCAGGCCGACCGCGCCGACCAGCACGTAGGAGAGCCGCTTGATGGGCTCGGCCACCAGCGGCCGGGCCGGGCCGTCGCCCTCCTTGCTCCGCTCCCACATCACGGTGGCGACCCAGACCAGGGCCATCGCGGCGATCAGGTGCAGTGCCACGGTGTAGGGGTTGAGGCCGGTCAGCACGGTGATGCCGCCGAGCACGGCGTTGCTCATCACCAGCCAGAACTGGGCCCAGCCGAGCCTGGTCAGGCCGCGCCGGAAGGGGCGGTGGCAGCGGGCGGCGAGGATCGCCCAGCCCACGGCGGCGCTCAGCACGTAGGTGAGCATCCGGTTGGCGAACTCGACGACGCCGTGGAAGCCCATCTCGGCGGTGGGGGTGAGGCTCTCGCCGGTGCAGCGCGGCCAGGTGGTGCAGCCGAGGCCGGAGGCGGTGAGGCGGACGGCACCGCCGGTGACGACGATCACCACGCTCATCACCAGCGCGGCGAACGCGGCGCGCTTGACCACGGCGGCGGAGGGCTGCCAGCGCTCGGCGAGCAGGGAGAAGGGGGTGGTGTTAGGCACGGCGTCCATGGTATGCGGGGCTTACAGCCGATCTTGGGGCGGGGCGGACGGCGCGCCTCCGGCGTTCTCCGGCCGGTCCGGCGCGGGGCGGGGCAGCGGTTGCCGCGGGGGGTGCGACGGGCGAGCGGGCGAGCTTTCCCGTGTCGATATAGAGGTAAACCTGTCCGACCCGAATGAGGCGCAAAAAGGACTGTTCGGGCAACGCGGTCATTGGTCTTGACCAATCACCCGTTTGGCCGAAAGAGTGCGGTTTGGTCCATACCTTTTTCGCGGACCCCTCCCACCCCCCGCACGTAAGCGGAGATCCTGCACATGCGCATACCCGTTCCCGCCGCAGCGTTCGCGCTCGGTGGTTCTCTCGTTCTCGCCGGGCTCGTCGCCCCGGCCGCCGCCCACGCCGCCGACCAGACCCAGTGCCTGAGCCTCGGTGTCGCCAACCTCTACGGAGAGTTCGTCGAGGGCGACGACACCCACACGCCGGACGCCGAGGGTGCGGTGGCGGTCGGCGGCAACGCCGACTTCACCGGTGGCTTCTCGGTCGGCCAGGAGCTCACCCCCGACCAGGTCAAGGCGCTGCCCGGCGGCAACTCCCTGGTCGTGGCGGGCAAGCTGACCGGGAACAACACCCAGGTCATGAAGGGCAACGGCGTCTACGGCTCCAAGGCCGAGGGTGCCGTGATCCAGGCCCACCAGGGCACGGTCGGTCAGGGCAGGTCGCCGATCGACTTCGCCGCCGAGTTCGCCAAGCTCCGTGCCGCGTCGGCCCAGCTGGCCGCCGCCCCGCAGACCGCCGCCGCCAAGGTCGAGGCCAAGGGCAAGGAGCTCTACCTGACCAGCGGCGACGCCTCGTTCAACAGCTTCACCGTCTCCGCCGCCGTCCTCCAGGGCGCCACCGACATCTTCCTCAAGGTCCCGGCCGGCGCGGTCACCGTGGTCACCGTGACCGGCGGGTCGTACGACCAGGCCGCCGCCCGGACCACCGGCTTCCACCTGTGGGACGAGGGCAAGAAGGCCTACGTCCTGGACGACAAGCTGCAGAGCGCGCACGGCGGTGCCGTCCGCGCCAAGCTGCTCTGGAACTTCCCGACCGCCACCAAGGTCGTCAAGAGCAGCCTGGCCGCCTGGTCCGGCACCGTGCTGGCGCCGAACGCCGCGTTCGACCTCGGCTCGGCAGCCCCGGTGAACGGCTCCGTCATCGTCAAGTCGCTGACCGGCAAGGGCGGTGCGGAGACGCACCACTACCCCTTCACCGGCTGCCTGCCGACGGTGCCGCCCACGACGCCGCCGACCACCCCGGCCACCACGCCTCCGGTGGTCGTGCCGACCGGTACGCCCTCGGCCACCACCACGCCCACCACGCCGGGCGGCACGGGTACCCCGAGCACCCCGCCGGCCACCCCGGGCACGCCCGGTCCGTCGGTGACCCCGGGCGCCCCGGGCACCCCGTCCGCCTCCGGCACCGTGAAGCCGAGCGCGGGCGCCTCCGCGAGCCCGTCGGCCTCCGCCTCGGGTGCGGCCGTCGTGCCGGCCGCCTCGGCGAGCCCGTCGGCCCAGGCCAGCGCCGGGGGCGACCTCGCCCACACCGGTTCCGGCCCGGTCGTGCCGCTGGCGATCGGCGGCGCGGTGGTCGTCGCCGCCGGTGGCGCCCTGGTCCTGGTCGCGCGTCGGCGCAAGGCGGCCGGTCAGGTCTGAGCCGCCGCAGGGTGACCCCGGAGTGATCCGGATTGCCCGATGAGGCACCCCCGGTGATCGTTGTCGATCACCGGGGGTCGCTGTTTTCGGCCACTCTGACAGAGTTCATTCCACGTTGGCCGAAGTGGTGTCGACCGAGCTTGTGGGTGTGGTGGGCTGTCACGACACATACGAGTACGGACGGATAGACGAAATCCGGCCGTGCGGCGGGGTGTGGAGGGGAGCGGGACTGCCGGTAGAGTCCCCCGGACAGTCGTAGCGGGCCACCGCTGTTCCACTCAACACGCCTGCTGCACACCACCGTTCGGAGGGGACAACGAGATGGCGCGACAGCGGCGGCAGACAGGCATCGGGACCGGTGCGGCGATCGTGGGAACGGCGGTTTCCGCCGTCCTGCTGCCGGTGGTGCTGGCGACCGGTGCCTCGGCGCACACGCCGGCCTGGCAGGTGACCTGCGACAAGATCGTGATCGACCTGACCAACTACAGCACCGAGACGGGCATAAAGAACGCCGTCAGCCTCACGGTCGACGGCGTGAAGGTGCTGGACCAGAAGGAGTTCGGCAAGGAGTTCCACCAGACCTTCCCGGTGGCGGCGCACAGCGCGCCGGTCGACGCCACCTTCGTGGTGACCACCACCGAGGACCCGAAGAACAAGGACTGGAACAAGACGGAGACGAAGTCGATCCCGGTCTGCGCGACGCCCACGCCGACGCCCACGCCGACCCCGACTCCGACCCCCACGCCGACCCCCACCCCCACGGCGACGCCGACGCCGACCCCGACGCCGACCAGGACGGTCACGCCGACGCCGACCCCGACCCCGACGGTCACGCCGACGCCCTCGAAGACGGCCACGCCGACGCCGACCCCGTCGAAGACGGCCACGCCGACCCCGGTCCCGACGCCGACCCCGACCCCGGTCGGCCCGGCGCTCGCCCAGACCGGTAGCAGCGACGCCACCCCGGTCATCGCCGCGGTCGGCGGCGGTGTGGTGGTGCTCGGCGGCGCCCTCCTGCTGGTCGCCCGCCGCCGTCGCGGCAACACCGGGAGCTGACGACCCGCCCCGGCAGGACGACGGCCCGGCCCCGGTACCCGCGCGGGTACCGGGCTG
>NZ_JBHJRC010000234.1:0-13203 GCF_042261735.1 Kitasatospora sp. NPDC056327
GGTCAGGTACGGCGGGCCCGGCGCCGGCGCGCAGGCCCCACCCTCAAGGAGCGGCGCGCCGGGGGGAGTTACGGCATCTGGTGGACGAACGGGCCGACCGTGTTGGAGAAGGCGTTCCCGTTGACGGAGTCCCAGTTGGTGGACCAGGTCATCGCGCCGCGGATCGTCGGCCACTTGGCCGGCGGGACGAAGCTTCCGCAGTTCTTGCCGGTGGCCAGGCAGTCCAGCGCGTTGTTGACGACGCTCGGCGAGACGTAGCCGCCGCCGGCCGCCTTGCTGGAGGCCGGGACACCGATGCCGACCTGGTCGGGCCGCAGGCCGCCCTGGATCTGGGTGCAGACCTGCGAGGTGATGAAGTCGATGGTGCCCTGGGTGTAGACCTTGCCGTCGCAGCCGTTCATGCCGCCCGAGTTGTAGAACTGGGTGTTGACGACGGTCAGGATGTCCTTGGTGTTGAGCGCCAGCTGGAAGTAGGCACCGGCGGTGGAGTACATCCCGATGGTCTCCGGCGCCATCGTCAGGACGAAGCCCGGGCCGACCTTGGCCTGGAGGCTGTGCAGCGCGTTGCCCAGGTGGGTCGGGTTGACGCCGTTCTCCAGGTCGACGTCGAGGCCGTCGAAGCCGTAGTCCTTGATGACGGCGTAGGCGCTGTCGACGAAGTTCTGGGCGGCGGCGGCGTCGTTGACCGAGATGGCGCCGTTCTGGCCGCCGATGGAGATGATGACCTTCTTGCCGGCGGCCTGCTTGGCCTTCACGTCGGCGCGGAACTGCGCGTCGGTGTAGCCGCCGAGGCCGGCCGAGAGCTCCGGGTCCAGCTTGAAGGTGATGGCGCCGGCGCGGGTGGGCACGGCATCGGCGAAGGAGATCGCGATGATGTCGTAGGCGCTCTGGACGTCGCTCAGCTTCTGGAGGTTGTTGCCCTTGTTGTCGAAGTTGTGCCAGTAACCGGTGACGACGTGCTTCGGCAGCCCCGGGTTGGGGTTGACGGTGCTGGTCGACGTGGGGGTCGGGGTGACCGTCTGGGTGGGGGTGGGGGTGACGGTCTTCGTCGGCGTCGCGGTGGCGGTGGGCGTGACGGTCGCGGTCGGCGTCACCGTGGGGGTGACGGTCGGGGTCGCGGTGGGGGTGACCGTCGGGCTCGGGGTGGAGGGGCCGCCGGGGCCGCTCAGCACCACGTCGTCGGCGAGGAAGGCGCTCTGGCCGTACCAGCCGTGCAGGTAGACGGTGACGCTCTTGGCACCGGCACCGGTGGTGAAGGTGGTGGAGAGCTGGTTCCAGCTGTTCTGGTTGGACCAGACGCTCGGGTCGGTGGCGCCGGTGCCGCGGGCACCGAGGTAGGTGTACGAGCCCTGGACCCAGGCGCTCAGGGTGTAGCTGGTGTTGGGCAGCACGCTGATGGTCTGGGTGCACTCGGCGGTGTCCGCCGCGCCCGGGGTGGCCTGCAGCGCGCCGGTGCCGGAGTGGACCGGCGTGGTGACGGCGCTCGCGGCGCCGGTGCAGACCCAGCCGCTCAGCGAGCCGTCGAAACCGCCGTTGGCGACGAGGTTCCCAGCGGCCGCGTTGGCACCACCGGCGAAGAGGGCGAGACCGGTGCCGGCCAGGGCGAGGGCGGTGACGCCCGCGGCGAGAGCCGGGACGGGGCCGCTGCGGCGCTTGTGCGACGCGGGCCGGTTCAGCGTACGGGCCATGGAGGTGCGCTCCTGTGGGGGAGGAGCGGCCGCCGCGGTGGGGGGCGCGGCGGCCGCGTGTGGGGGAGGGCATTGCGTCCGGAGTACTGCCTTGACGGGGGCGGGTCAGATGTTCCGTTCCGCCCTGGGAACAAAAGCTGGACTAGACCATTGGGGGTCGTCAAGCATTGAACCGTCGGCTTACGGATTCCTTAAGGAATCGGAGACCGTTCCGTATCCGGCCGCCGGGCGTTCCCCGGACCGTCCCCCGGACGCCGTGCGGGTACGTTCCGGCCATCGGCGCCGTGCCCGCCGAAACGGACTCCGTACCGGACCGTGACCCTCCTGCGACCTGCGGCTTTCCGTGCCACCACGGCGCGGGAGTAGGCTGCGCCGGGGGTTCTGAAGCACCCGGTGAAGTGAGTACGGAGGGGCCGAAAACCATGGGTCTGCGGGATGTCGTCGAACGCACGCCGGGTCTGCGCGTCCTGCTGGACGGGATGTACGGCCTCTACGGGCGCCGGGTCGAGGTCCACCTGGCCCGCACCCCGCACCACATCGGGGTGATCCTCGACGGCAACCGCCGCTGGGCCCGGGCGACCGGCGGCTCCACCGCCTACGGCCACCAGCGCGGCGCGGACAAGATCAGCGAGTTCCTCGGCTGGTGCGACGAGACCCACGTCAAGGTCGTCACCCTGTGGATGCTCTCCACCGACAACCTCGACCGTCCGGCGGACGAGCTGGTCCCGCTGCTCGGCATCATCGAGGACGCGGTCACCAATCTGGCCGCCGCCCGCCGCTGGCGGATCCACCCGGTGGGCGCGCTGGACCTGCTGCCGCAGCACACCGCCGACGTCCTGAAGCGGGCCGAGGAGGAGACCGCCGGCATCGAGGGCATCACGGTCAACGTGGCCGTCGGCTACGGCGGCCGGCACGAGATCGCCGACGCCGTCCGCTCGCTGCTCCAGGAGCACGCCGGCCGGGGCACCTCGATCGAGGAACTGGCCGGGATCCTGGACGTCGAGCACATCGCCGAGCACCTCTACACCAAGGGCCAGCCCGACCCCGACCTGGTCATCCGCACCTCGGGCGAGCAGCGGCTGTCCGGCTTCCTGCTCTGGCAGAGCGCGCACAGCGAGTTCTACTTCTGCGAGGCCTACTGGCCCGCCTTCCGCAAGGTCGACTTCCTCCGTGCGCTGCGCGCCTTCGAGCAGCGCAACCGGCGGATGGGCCTCTGACCGGGACCGGCGCGCCCCGGGACATCGGGGCCCGCGTCCCGGTCCGCCGGGATTGACCACCGTAGGGGCTGGCCTACCCGGCGGCCGGGCGAGGCCAAACGTTCACCGGCAATGATCCGTCAGTTCTCCGGGGGCGCGAATGCACCGCCCCCCGCCTGGGAATACTCCGATCAGACCGGCCCCGAGGCCACCGGGGCAGCGGGGGCCGGCTTGCCGCGGATGACGCAGGGTCATCCGCCCTGGAGGCCTAGTGGTCAGTTCCAAGAGCCGCCGGACACCAGACCGGCGCACGTACGTTCTCGACACCAGCGTGCTCCTGGCGGACCCTCTCGCCATGACGCGCTTCGAGGAGCACGAGGTCGTCCTCCCCGTGGTCGTGGTCACCGAGCTGGAGGCCAAGCGGCACCACCCGGAGCTGGGGTACTTCGCCCGGCAGGCGCTGCGACTGCTCGACGACTTCCGCATCCGGTTCGGGCGCCTCGACGAGCCGATCCCGGTCGGCGAGCTCGGCGGCACCATCCGGGTCGAGCTCAACCACTCCGACCCGTCGATACTGCCGGCCGGCTACCGGGCGGGCGGCGGCGAGGCCGACACCCGGATCCTGGCGGTGGCCCGCAACCTGCAGGCCGAGGGGTACGACGTCACCGTCGTCTCCAAGGACCTCCCGCTGCGGATCAAGGCCAGCTCGGTGGGCCTGCTCGCCGAGGAGTACCGGGCCGAGCTGGCGATCACCTCCGGCTGGACCGGCATGGCCGAGCTGCACGTCCCGGCCGACGACGTGGACGCGCTGTTCGCGGCCGGCCACGACGCGGGGGTGGACGTCGAGGGCACCGCGGACCTGCCGGTGCACACCGGGCTGGTGCTCACCTCCGAGCGCGGCAAGGCGCTCGGCCGGGTGGCCGGCGACGGCCGGGTCCGGCTGGTGCGCGGCGAGCGCGAGGCCTTCGGCCTGCGCGGGCGCAGCGCCGAGCAGCGGGTGGCACTGGACCTGCTGCTCGACCCGGACGTCGGCATCGTCTCGCTGGGCGGCCGGGCCGGTACCGGCAAGTCCGCGCTGGCGCTCTGCGCCGGCCTGGAGGCGGTCCTGGAGCGCCAGCAGCACCGCAAGGTGATGGTCTTCCGGCCGCTGTACGCGGTCGGCGGCCAGGAGCTCGGCTACCTGCCGGGCAGCGAGACGGAGAAGATGAGCCCCTGGTCCCAGGCGGTCTTCGACACCCTCTCGGCGGTCACCACCCCGGACGTGATCGAGGAGGTCATCTCGCGGGGCATGCTGGAGGTCCTGCCGCTGACCCACATCCGGGGGCGTTCCCTGCACGACGCCTTCGTGATCGTGGACGAGGCCCAGTCGCTGGAGCGCAACGTCCTGCTGACGGTGCTGTCCCGGATCGGCCAGGGCTCGCGGGTGGTGCTCACCCACGACGTGGCGCAGCGGGACAACCTCAGGGTCGGCCGGTACGACGGCGTGGTGGCGGTGGTGGAGAAGCTGAAGGGGCATCCGCTCTTCGCGCACATCACGCTGACCCGCTCGGAGCGGTCGCCGATCGCGGCGCTGGTGACGGAGATGCTGGAGGACGTCCAGCCCTGACCCGCCGGCCTCCGGCGATCCGGACATTGCCGGGCATGTCCGAACAAAGGAGTCAATTCCCGGTATGGGGCCCGTTCCTGAGGGGGCGGGCCCCGTCCTTTTCATCACATCGAGTGTTTTCCGTCCGGCGAACGCCGGTGCGGTGAATGTGACATCCGCCACGCAACAGGGAATTGCGTCGACAGGTCCCCTTACGGCATGGTGAGGGTTCTGTCAGGCCCCGCGTACGGCATGACAAGGCCTCCGGGAGACCGGGAGCCCGGCCCGGACGGTCCGCCAACTCCGGTCGGTGGACGCACAATTGAAGACCGAAAGCCGTACGCCGCCCGATCAAAACGCCCGGTCGACCCAACCCGTCCGGACGCCGGGTCAGTACCTCCCGTGACCAGCACCGTACGGAGGGCAGCGCCAAGGGGCATGTTGCGCCCGTACGGTCACGCGTGGGCGATGCTGGAAGGAATCCATGTGACTCGGATCTCGGTCCGGGGAGTTGCCGTCGCCTCCGCCACCGCCGTCACCGCCGTAGGTGCCGTCGTGGGCATGGCCTCGGGCAGCGAGGGCAAGGCCACGCAGACGATTGACGTCGCCGGCGCGACCCTGCTCGCCGAAGTCCCCTCCGGCGCCCAGGCGCAGACCATCAGCGACAACATCGGCACGCAGGCCTCCGCCCAGCAGGCCGCCGCCGACGCCGCCGCCAAGGCGGCCGCCGAGCAGAAGGCCGCCGAGGAGGCAGCGCGCCAGCAGGCCGCCGCCGAGGCGCAGGCCAAGGCCGACGCCGCCGCCAAGGAGGCCGCCGAGGCGGCTGCCAAGGCCGAGGCGGAGAAGGCCGCGAAGGCCGCCGAGGAGAAGCGCAAGGCCGACGAGGCCGCCGCCAACCGCTCCAAGGCCCGCTCGGCGATGGCGGCCACCGACAGCACCGCCCCGCCGGTCTCGGTGAGCCCCGGTTCGGTGCAGGAGCTGGCCCAGCAGATCGTCGGCAACGACGCCCAGTTCCAGTGCTTCAGCCAGATCGTGAAGCGCGAGAGCGGCTGGAACTACACGGCCACCAACAAGAGCTCCGGCGCCTACGGCCTGGTCCAGGCGCTGCCCGGCTCCAAGATGGCCTCGGCCGGCGCCGACTGGCGCACCAACCCGGCCACCCAGATCAAGTGGGGCCTGAACTACATGAACTCCCGCTACGGCAGCCCCTGTGGCGCGTGGTCGTTCTGGCAGTCGCACCACTGGTACTAGGAACGCCCGCCGCGGCCCCCGCTCACGCACTCGCCGTGACCGGGGGCCGCGGCGTTTCCGCGCGGTGCCTCCGAAACTGTCCGCTCCGTACCCGTCCGCTCCGTGCGGTGTGCTCCGTGGGCCGGAGCGGGCCGCCCCGCCCGGGCTGCGCTGACCAGTGCGCCCACGGGCGGTGCGGTCCTGGGTGCGGACGCGGGGACGGGGAGGGGTCCTGGTAGCTCCCCGCACCGGCCGGTCCGCCGACAGTCGGCTCCGGGTTCCCGCCCGACTCCTCCCCGCTGCCGTATGCCTGAAACCACCCGGAACGGGCTGTTTTGCCCCGTGATCGGCCCCGCGCCGGGCGGCCGGCGGCCCGAAGAACCGGAACGGATCACGCCCGCGGGGCGGACTCACCGCGTCCCCTCCGGGTAGCGTCTTCCTGACGGCCGTGGCAGGACCCACGGCGTGCCGCCGCACCGGGCGGCTCCGGCGGGGAGAAGTGGTAGTGAGCATGGCGCGGGGCGGAAAGGCCTTCAAGGCCGTGGCCAAGGGCGTGGCCGTGGTGGCGAGCGCCGCCGCCGTGATCGAACGGCGTCGGCGGGCCGCGATCGCCGCCGACTTCCACGAACCGCCGCTCCCGGCCGGTCCGTCGCCGCAGGGGGTGGCGGGTCCGCCGGCCGAACCGCCGGCCGAACCGCCGCCGGGTCCGCTGCCCGCCCCGCGCGGTGAGGCCGCCCCGCCTCCCGCGCCGGCCACCGCCGCGCCCGCCGCAACCCCGGTTCCCGGGGCCGCTCCCGGTGCCGCGGCCCCCGCCGCTCCCGTCCACGGCCACTTCGGACGGCCGGCCACCCCCGCCGAGGCGGTGCCGTGGGGCCTGCGGGTGGCCGCCGAGTCCACCTGGCGGCTGCTCCTGCTCGGCGCGGCGCTGTACGTCGTCTTCTACATCGTCGACATGCTGAGGCTGGTCGCCTTCGCGGTGCTCGCCTCGCTGCTGATCTCCGCGCTGCTGGAGCCCACCGTCTCCTGGCTGCGCCGACACGGCGTCCCCCGCTCGCTGGCGGCCGGCGGGGTGTTCATGAGCGGCCTGGCCGGCATCGGGCTGGTCGGCTGGTTCGTGGTCTGGCAGGTGACCACCAACCTGGAGACCGTCACCAGCAAGGTCAAGGCCGGTGTCGACCAGCTGCGGGACTGGCTGATCACCGGGCCGCTCCACCTGACCGAGCAGCAGATCACCGACTTCGCCAACCAGATCACCAAGGCGATCAGCACCAACAGCGAACAGATCACCTCGGCCAGCCTCACCGGCGCGCAGATCGCCGTCGAGGTGCTGACCGCCGTCCTGCTGGCCTTCTTCACCACCTTCTTCCTGCTCTACGACGGCGAGCGGATCTGGAACTGGGCGCTGCGCGGGCTGCCCCGGCACTCGCGCTACGCGATGGCCGGCGCCGGGCCCAAGGCCTGGGCCACGCTCACCGCCTACGTGCGCGGTACGGTCTGCGTGGCGTTCATCGACGCGGTCTGCATCGGCATCGGCATCCAGCTGCTCGGCGTGCCGATGGCGCTGCCGCTCGCCGTGATCATCTTCCTCGGGGCCTTCGTCCCGCTGGTCGGCGCGCTGGTCACCGGCACGGTCGCGGTGCTGATCGCGCTGGTCACCACGACGCCGTGGACGGCGCTGATGGTGCTGGTGGTGCTGATCGCCGTCCAGCAGATCGAGGGTCACGTGCTCCAGCCGCTGATCCTCGGCCGCGCCGTCCGCGTCCATCCGCTCGGCGTCGTCCTCGGGGTGGCCGCCGGCTCCATCATCGGCGGCATCGGCGGCGCGATCGTGGCCGTCCCGCTCATCGCCGTCACCAACACCGTGGTCACCCACCTGCGCCGCCGCAACGAGGCGGGCCAGGCCGTCTTCACCGCCATCGAGGCCGCCCGCGAGGCCGCCGCCCGGCCCCGCGCCGGTTCCTAGCGGCCCGCACCGGAGCCGGGGTACGCGAACGGGCCCCTCGTACCGGGCTCGGGGAGTCCGGGGCGAGGGGCCCGTTCGGGAGCTGTGCGGGTCAGGCGGTGACGCCCGCGAGGGCGGCCTCGGAGTCGAGGACACCGGCGACGGCCTGGAGGACCGCGGCGATCTTCATCGAGGCCTGGACGACCTCGCGGTCGACGCCGGCCTTGCGCAGGACGGCCTCGTGCGAGTCGAGGCACTGGCCGCAGCCGTTGATCGCGGAGACCGCGAAGCACCAGAGCTCGAAGTCGATCTTCTCGACGCCCGGAGTGCCGATGATGTTCATCCGCAGACCGGCCCGCATGCTGCTGTACTCCTTGTCGGAGAGCAGGTGCAGCGTCCGGTAGTAGACGTTGTTCATCCCCATGATCGCGGCCGCGCCCTTGGCGGCGTTGTACGCCTCGGGGGAGAGGTTGGCCTTGGCCTCCGGCTCCAGCTCGCGCAGGACGGCGGGGCTGCGGGTGGCCATCGCGCAGGAGAGGACGGTGCCCCACAGCTGCTGGGCGGGGAGGTCGGAGTTGCCGATGACCGACCCCAGGTTGAGCTTGAGGTCCTTGGCGTAGTCCGGGAGGGCGGACTTCAGGTCGTCGAGGGCCATGGGTCAGCCCGCCAGGAGGGCCTGGGCGTCGAGGGTGTCCTCGCCCTTGTTCCAGTTGCAGGGGCACAGCTCGTCGGTCTGCAGGGCGTCCAGCACCCGCAGGACCTCCTTGGGGTTACGGCCGACGGAGCCGGCGGTCACCATGACGAACTGGACCTCGTTGTTCGGGTCCACGATGAAGACGGCGCGCTGGGCGGTGCCGTCCGCGTTCTCGACGCCGCAGGCGCGCATCAGGTCGTGCTTGATGTCGGCCAGCATCGGGAACGGCAGGTCGTTCAGGTCCTTGTGGTCCTTGCGCCAGGCGTGGTGCACGAACTCGGAGTCGCCGGAGACGCCGAGGATCTGGGCGTCGCGGTCGGTGAACTCCTCGTTCAGCTTGCCGAACGCGGCGATCTCGGTCGGACAGACGAAGGTGAAGTCCATCGGCCAGAAGAAGACGACCTTCCAGCCGTTCTGCTCCTCCGAGGAGTAGTCCTTGAACTCCAGCTTGTCCGCGGACGGCCCTTCCACGCCCTTGAGGTTGTAGGCCGGGAACTGGTCACCGATCGTGAGCACGTTCGCTTCTCCTGAAGTGAGACTGAGGGGAGTTTGTCCGTTTTGCGGAACAGGCTCCACCATTCCACATCGTGGACTGATCAGGGAAATAGCTACACTCGATGTGTCTGATCGGAGAGAGTTATCAACAGCCCCGTGCCCCCCGCCCGCCCCGCCCGTCGCAGGGCCCCCGCCCGCAAGGGTGACGCGAGTGTGGCGAACGCCACAGCGCGCAGTCCCCGGACGCCCACGGTCGCCCAGCTCAGGGCCTTCGTCGCGGTGGCCGAGCACCGGCACTTCCGGGAGGCCGCGGCGGCCACCGGGACGAGCCAGCCGGCCCTCTCCGGGGCGGTCGCGGCGCTGGAGGAGTCGCTGGGCGCGCAGCTCGTAGAGCGTACGACGCGCAGGGTGATGATCACCCCGCTGGGGGAGCGTGTGCTGGCGCACTCGCGCCGGGTGCTCGCCTCCCTGCAGGCGCTCACCGAGGAGGTCGACGCCGCCCGCCGGCCGTTCACCGGGCCGCTGCACCTCGGCGTCATCCCGACCGTCGCCCCGTACCTGCTGCCGACCGTGCTGCGGCTGGTCCGCGACCGCTACCCGGAGCTGGAGCTGCACGTCCACGAGGAGCGGACGCCCTCGCTGCTGGAGGGGCTGGCCGCCGGGCGGCTGGACGTGCTGCTGCTGGCGCTGCCGGCCGGCGGGAGCGCGCCGACCAGGGACATCCCGCTGTTCGACGAGGACTTCGTGCTGGTCGCCCCGCCCGAGCACGAGCTGGCCGGCCGGATCGACGTGTCGCGGGACGTGCTGCTCGACCTGGACGTGCTGCTGCTGGAGGAGGGGCACTGCCTGCGTGACCAGGCGCTCGACATCTGCCGCGAGGTCGGCGCCGACCCGGCCGGCTCGACCACCCGGGCGGCCGGCCTGTCCACCCTGGTGCAGCTGGTGGCCGGCGGGCTCGGGGTGACCCTGCTGCCCGCCACGGCGCTCGACGTCGAGGCGGGCCGCACCGACCGGCTGGCGGCCGTCCGCTTCGCCGCGCCCGCGCCCGGCCGGCGGATCGGGCTGGCCACCCGGCCCGGTTCGGCCCGCAGCGGCGAGTACGACCGCTTCGCCGCCTCGCTGCGCGAGGTGCTGGCGGAGCTGCCGGTCCGGATCGTCCAGCCGTAGGGCGCCCGCGCGGACCCCGCCGGCCGGGGTCCCGGACCCGGGCCGCCGGGGCCGGAGCGGCCTCAGGTCCGGGCGGCCGCGCCCAGGCAGAGGCCGACGGTGGTGGCGACCAGCAGGTCCAGCGCCCGGCGGGACTCCCGCTCGGGGTCCTCGCCGGCGGCCTTGAGGACCATGTGGCGGTCGGTCAGCCCGTTGAAGCCGGCCAGGAAGTACACCGAGATCTCGTGCGCGGGCAGTGCCAGCTCCTGCTCGTGGGCGGCGGCGAGCCCGTCGAGGAGCTCGGCGGCGGTGTCCTCGATCTCGTGCTGGAGCGCCCGCATGGTCTCCTGCAGGTCCGGGTCGCGCAGCGCCATCGCGGAGAACTCGGTGATCAGCGCGCACCGCCCGTGCTCGTGGGTGGCGCTGTCCCAGAGGGCGTAGACCATCGTGCGGACCTGCTCGCCGAACGGGCCCTCGTCCGGCGCGGCCGCCCGCACCTGGCCGATGAACTCGGCGGTCAGCTGCTGGACGACGGCCCGGTAGAGGTCCTTCTTGGTGCCGAAGGTGTAGTGCACGGTCGCCTGTGCCACGCCCAGCTCGGCCGCGATCGCGCGGGTGCTGCCGGCGGCCACGCCCTCGCGGGCCATCAGGTCGATGGCGGCCTGGACGAGTTGGGGGCGCCTCTCGGCGGCGGGGACATGTGCCATTCAGCCAGGGTATCGCCATGTTCGCACAACCGGTTCGGGCGATCGGGTCACACGGTCTCGTCGCTCGACTTTGTCAGGTGACCAACTTGCGCGTACGGTGGGTCGGGCCGGCCGCGTCCGGTACCCGTGTCTGCCCGAACGACCTGACCGAAGGTGCACGCATGGCCACCTACCTGTACCGCCTGGGCCGTCTCTGCTTCCGCCGAAGGCGCACCGTCCTCGCCGTCTGGCTCGCCCTGCTGATCGCCGTCGGCGGCGCGGCGGCGGCCTTCGGCGGCAAGACCACCGAGGAGTTCAAGGTCCCCGGCACGGAGGCCCAGGCGACCCTGGACCGGATCAGGGGGACCTTCCCCGAGCAGGGCCACGGCTCGGCCCAGGTGGTCTTCGGGAGCGGGGCGCCCGGCGGCATCACCGCCCCGGAGAACGCGGCGGCCGTCGGCGCGGCGATCGCCCGGATCGCCGAGGTCCCGGGCGTCTCGGCCGTCCCCGACCCGTTCACCACCGGTGCGGTCTCCCCGGACGGCACGGTCGCGCTCGGCCTGGTCTCCTTCGACCGCGAACTGGGCGCCATCACCGACCAGCAGCGCGACGCCGTCCGGGCGGCGGCCGACCCGGCCCGCGCGGCCGGGGTCACGGTGGCCTTCGGCGGCGACGCCTACAACGCGATGGCCCAGGTCGACGGCGGCGAGGTGATCGGCCTGATCGTGGCAGGGCTGGTCCTGGTGATCACCCTGGGCTCGCTGGTCGCCGCCGGACTGCCGCTGGTCACCGCCCTGATCGGGGTCGGCGTCGCGATGGCGGGCGTGTTCACGGTGGCGGGCTCGTTCGAGATCATCTCCACCGCGCCGGTGCTGGCGCTGATGGTCGGTCTGGCCGTCGGCATCGACTACGCCCTGTTCATCCTCTCCCGGCACCGCCGGCACCTCACCGAGGGCCTGGAGCCCGAGGAGGCCGCCGCCCGGGCCAACGCGACCGCGGGCAGCGCCGTGGTCTTCGCCGGGCTGACCGTCGTCGTCGCCCTGGCCGGGCTCGCCGTCGCCGGGGTGCCGTTCCTGACCGTGATGGGCCTGGCCGCCTCCGGCGCCGTCGTCGTCGCGGTGCTCGTGGCGGTCACCCTGCTGCCCGCCGTGCTCGGCTTCGCCGGCCGGGGCATCGACCGGCTGCCGGTCCGGCGGCGCGCGCCGCGGACCACCGGCCGCACCACGCTGGGCGAGCGCTGGGGCCGGTTCGTGGTGCGCCGTCCGCTCGCCGTCCTGCTGGCCGGGCTCACCGCCCTGGTCGCGCTCGCCGTCCCGGCCGCGAGCCTCACCCTCGGCCTGCCCGGCGGCGGGTCACAGGCCGGGGGGACCGACGCCCGCACCGCCTACGACCTGGTCGACCGGAGCTTCGGCCCGGGATTCAACGCGCCGCTGGTGATCGTCGTCGACGCCGCGGGCTCGGCGCAGCCGGAGCAGGCGGTGCAGGGCGTGGCCGGCCGGCTCGCCGCGCTGCCCGGCGTGCAGACCCTGCTCCCGCCGCAGATCGACGCGCCGAGCGGCACCGCGCTCGTCCCGGTGATCCCGAGGACCGGCCCGGACCACGCCGACACCCGGCAGCTGGTCACCGACATCCGCGGCCAGCGCGACGCGCTGAAGGCGGAGACCGGCGCGCGGATCGACGTCACCGGCACCACCGCCGCCAACATCGACGTCTCCGCCAAGCTCGGCGACGCGCTGCCGCCGTTCGTCGCGGTGATCGTGGGCATCGCGCTGGTGCTGCTGGCGCTGGCCTTCCGCTCGATCCTGGTGCCGCTCAAGGCGGTCGCGGGCTTCCTGCTCTCCATCACCGCCTCGCTCGGCGCCGTCGTCGCGGTCTACCAGTGGGGCTGGCTGGACGGTCTGATCGACGTGCCGAAGGTCGGCCCGGTGGTCAGCTTCGTGCCGATCCTGCTGATCGGCGTGCTGTTCGGGCTGGCGATGGACTACGAGCTGTTCCTGGTCTCCGGGATGAAGGAGCACCACGTGCACGGCATGGCGCCTCGCGAGGCGGTGGTGGCCGGAGTGCGCAACGGCGCCCGGGTGGTCACCGCGGCGGCGCTGATCATGATCGCGGTCTTCGGCTCGTTCGTCTTCGGCCACGACCCGATCGTCCAGCCGATCGGCTTCGCGCTCGCGGTGGGCGTGCTGGTGGACGCCTTCGTGGTGCGGATGGCCCTGGTGCCGGCCGCGATGACGCTGTTCGGGCGGGCCGCCTGGTGGTTCCCGAAGAGCCTGGACCGGGTGGTGCCGCGGGTGGACATGGAGGGCGAGCAGCTGATGGCCCGGCTGGAGCCGGGGGCCGCCGAGCCCGCGGTGCAGGTGCCCGAGCGGGTCTGACGGGGAGGCAGCGTCATGAGTGAGGCACAGCGGACGTGTCAGCGTCCCGGCTGCGGCGGGACCTACGAGGACATGGGCGGCGGCGAGCTGTACTGCGACACATGCGGTCTCGCGCCGGTCGTCGGCACCTACCTCACGCCCGCGTTCGCCACCGGTGACTTCGCGC
>NZ_JBHJRC010000235.1:0-13182 GCF_042261735.1 Kitasatospora sp. NPDC056327
GTCGAGGACGTCCTCGACCGCGCGGTGCCGGCGGAGCGCTGGGACGTCGTCAGGCCGGCCCTGGCCGCCCTGGCCGGTCTCGGCGAGGCGGCGGCCCCCGCCCTGC
Source organism: Kitasatospora sp. NPDC056327 (assembly GCF_042261735.1). Lineage (NCBI taxonomy): Bacteria > Bacillati > Actinomycetota > Actinomycetes > Kitasatosporales > Streptomycetaceae > Kitasatospora > Kitasatospora sp. NPDC056327. The sequence goes on from NZ_JBHJRC010000235.1 coordinate 107, forward strand.
CGGTACTCCGCGCGCTGGCGGAACCCGGCGCCGCCGCAGACCCCTCCGTGGCGCCCGCCGCCGTCGCCGCGCTCCGGGCGGCCGGGGCCGGCGCCGGAGAGGTGCTGCCCGGGCTCCTCGCCATGCTCGGCGCCGGCAGCGCGTTCCGGGCCGTCGACGTCGCCGGACTCCTCGGCTCCATCGGTCCGGAGGCCGCCGCCGCGGCACCGCGCCTGCGGGAACTGCTGGACGACGGCCACGACTGGGTCCGCGTGCGCTGCGCCGCCGCGCTCTGGGAGATCGGCGGCGAGCCCGAGGCACCGGCCGTCCTCGGTGCCCTGCTCCCGGCCTGGGAACGCAACCCCGCGGTCGGCAACCACGTCGTGCGCTGCCTCGCCGGGATGGGGACGGCCGCCGCTCCGGCCGTCCCCATCCTGCGCGCCCAGCTCGAACTGCCGCGGCGCGTGGAGCTGTTCGCGGGAGTCGCGGAGGATGAGGAGCTGCAGGCCGGCTGCCGCGGTCTGCTCGCCCGGCTCACCCGTCCATGACTCGCTCGTTCCCGGCCCCTCCTGTCCGGACCCGTCCGTCCTGCGGGGCACCGTCACGGGCGCCGGCGCATGAGGAAGGGCCTGCCGTAGCCGGCGAGCCCGCGCAGGAGGAGCTCGCCGACGACCAGGCCGCTGTCGGAGATGGCGGACGGCGTGGCGTACGGGTGGCTCGGGTGCCAGGCGGGGAGCGTGCCGGGCGTGCTGTCGGCGTTCCAGAGCGGCGCGTAGAACTGTGCGCGGGCGGGCGGTGCGTCGCTGGTGTACCCGATGACGGTGCCCTGATCGTTGATCCCGGTGGCGACGCCGGTGAGCGCGGTCGGTGCGAGCGGCAGGGGTGTGCCGTCCGCGGACCAGCGCGCGGCCTGCCCGCCACGGTGCCCGCGTGGTTCACGGCCGTCGCCCGGCTGTCCGCGCCCAGGTCGGCGACACCGCCGGCAGCCCGATCGACGATTCGCCCCCGCTCCGTTTGCCCCCGACCCACCGGCCAACCATGGTGCGTGCCGGGCTCGTTGGTGCCACCGGGCGCGGGCGCGGGAGGCCGCGGGGGCGTCGGGGGATCCGCCCGTCGGACCGGCAGCGCCCCCGCCCCCAACGGCCGGCCGGCCGTTCGTCAGCGGGACGCCTCGGGAGAGCGTGCGGATCCCTCCATGGGCGCGGAGAGGTGCGCCCGGCGCGTCAGGGGCCGCCGGTTCGCCTCGTCGGGCGCCGTCATCACCTGCTCGCCCCGGCTTCCGTGATGACACCATGGCGTCCCATGGAGTATCAGCAGTGCGTGGACCATCTCGCGGGGGCGTACCGGATTCCCCCGGCGGAGCGTGAGGCGAGGCGGGGCAATCTGCCCGCGCTGTTGGACGTGCTGGGCCGCCCGCAGGACGGGCTGCGCGGGGCGGCGGTCGTGGGGACGAACGGCAAAGGCTCCACCGTGGCCTTCGCCGTGGCGGCGCTGTCCGCGGCCGGGGTGCGGACCGGCAGCATGCCCGGCCCGCACCTGCAGGAGCCGCGCGAGCGGGTCCGCGTCGAGGGGAGGCCGATCGGCCGCGCCGAGTACGCGGCCGCCTACTCCGAGGTGCTGGCGGCGATCGAGGAGCACGGTCTGCCGCTGCCCGCCGCCGGTCTGTGCGTCGCGGTCGCCGCCGCGCACTTCCGCCGGGCCGGCGTCACCCGCGTCGTCGCGGAGGCGGCCATCGGCGGGCGCGGGACGGCTGTCATGGCCCTGGGCCTCGACGTCAAGGTGATCACCGGTGTGGCCATGGACCACACCGACCTGCTGGGCGACACACTCGGCCGGATCGCCACCGCCAAGGCGGAAGCGGTCCGCGACGGCGACCACGTCGTCCTCGGGCGCCTCCACCCGCAGGCACAGACCGCGGTCGAGGACGTCCTGGCCGCCCGTGCCGGTCTGACCAGCTGGCAGGTCGACCGGCAGATCCACTACGCCGCCCGCCCCGGCACCGGCCCCGACGGCCCCGTGCTCGACGTCGTGACGCCGCGCGGCGAGCACCAGGGCCTCTCCTGCCCCCTGCCCGGCGTCCATCAGCACCACAACCTCGCCCTCGGCCTCGCCACCGCGGCCGCCCTCGCCGAGCGCGGCCACGCCCCCGCCCCGGTGGACGAACTCCTGCGTCGCGCCGTCGCCGCCACCCGCTGGCCCGGACGCCTCGAACTGATCGCCGACGCCCGGCTGGACGACTGGCGCGGACGTGTCCTGCTGGACGGAGCCACCAACCCCCAGGGCGTGGCCACGGTGGCGCCGGAGATCGAACGGCTCGCCGGGCCCGTCCGCACCCCGCCCGCCGCGGTGGTCTTCGGCGCGATGCGGGGCAAGGACGTCCCGGCCATGCTCGCCCCGCTGCCCGAGTCGTGGCCGCTGGTCCTCACCCGTACCTCGTCACCCGACGCCACCGGCCCGGCGGAGCTGCACGCCGCCCTGCCCCCGACCCGGCGCGCGGGCGCCGTCACCGCCCCCGACACGCCGAGCGCCCTGCGCCGGGCGGCCGCACTGGTGGGGGACGGCGGCCTGATCGTGGTGCTGGGCTCGCTCTGGATGGTGGGCGAGACCCGCACCGAACTCGGCCTGCCCCCGGCCTGACCCGCGCTGCTTCGGCGGCCGCCGAAACGGCTCGGCGGCTCAGCAGCTCGGCGGCCGGCGGGGTGGGGCGAGGTGCGTCCGATCCCCGCCGGTCGGGCGGTGGGGAGGGCCGGGCTTCCCGGGAGCTCCCGGTGCTCCATCGGGCGTGCGAGGGGACGGCCGAACCCCGGGACTCCGCTCAGGGAGTCCTGTCATCCGGTCGGACCAGTCGTCCGGGCCGAGGCCGTGGACGCTCCTTCCCGTCCGTCGTGCGGCGGGGCCCGGGGGAGGTCCGCCCCGCCGGGACCGCGCTGCAGCCGGGCCCGGTGCCGGGTGTTAGCCCGGTCAGGCAGCGGTGTTCCTCCGCCCGAGTAGCCTGACGCCGGGCCGGGGGAGGGGGGTGGTGGTTCGGGTACGGATCGCCCCGGCGTGGGGGAGCAGACCCCCCGTCGTGGAACGTCCGATCCCTGAGGCCCAGGAGGCCTGAATGACCCGCTCGAAGCCCCTCGTCCTGACCGCCCTCGCCATGTTCGGTGTCCTGGCGGCGAGTACCGCGCCGGCTCTCGCCGACGACGGGCCCGCCGACAAGCCCGCCGCCGTCAAGCCGCTCGCGAACCTCCCCCTCGACCAGGCCGCCGCATCCCCCGCGCTGCTGGCCGCGCACGACCAGGTCGCGGGCGACTGGGTGGACGTGGCCCCGGGAGCCAACGGGGTGGCCTTCGTGGCCTGTCCGTCCGGCGAGGTACCCACCGGCGGTGGCGGCCAGACCAGCGCCTTCCGGATCTTCTTCACCGACTCCTACCCGAGCGGCGGCTACTGGGTCGTGCGCGGCACCAACACCGGCAACTCGACCGAGTCCATCCGGGCGACCGCCGTCTGCACCACTCCCTGACCCCGACCCGGGGCCTGACACCCCCGCCCCGGCAGGCCCGGCCCCTCCGCCGCACCGCGCGGCCGGCGAGCCGCCCTTCCCGGACGGGGCGTCACCGATGAAGCACCCGCCGACCGGCCGCCGTTGACCCTGCCTCGCAGGTCGGGGACCGGCCCGTCGACCGCGCCGGCCCGGCCGCCTACCCCCGCACGGGGGCGGCGACCGGGCCGGACCCGTGGGTGCCCCGGCCCAGTCGGCGGTCGGTCGCGGGCCGCGCGTTCACGCGAACAGGTGCCGGTGCGCCCGGCTCCAGGCGGTGCGGCGCTCCAGCTCGGCCAGGTAGCCGTTCGCCACCCAGGTGGCCTGGGGCTGGCGGCCCTGTGCGGCGAGCCGCCGTACCAGCTCGGTGGTGTCCTGTTGGCGGTCGATGACGGCTTCGGGGACGCCCGCGGCCGAATCGAGGCCGTAGGCGGTGCAGAAGAGCTCCAACCGCCTTCGTCGGTCCGGCACTTGCGGGTGGTGCAGTCGGTGCAGGCACTCGGTGTCGTCACGGAACGGGGCGGTGTACTCCAGCGCGTAGGCGATGTCGTGCAGCCGGGGGGCCGGGCGGGCGAAGTCCCAGTCGATGATCCCCACCGGGCGGCGGCCCCGCCACACGACGTTCCACGGGCCGAAGTCGCCGTGGCAGACGACGGGTTCGCCGGGGTCGCGGTCCGGTCCGGCGGTCTCCCCGCGCTCCTGCGGGTCCCCGGCCCAGGTGGCGCCGGACGGGGGAGCGAACCCGGCGCAGGCCTGGTGGTAGTCGCGCAGGAGGTGGGCGAAGGCCCGTAGCCCGTGGTCGTCGGCGACCCGGGCCCAGCCCGCGGGCCCGCAGTCGCCCTCGATGAAGGTCAGGACCTCCCGCCCCTGGTCGTCGAGGCCCAGCGGCCGCGGCGCACGGTCGAACCCCACCTCCGCCAGGTGCCGCAGCAGGGCGTGGACCGTGGGTGTCCACGGCTGCGCGGGTCTGCGGACCGTGTCGCCGATCCGCACCACCCGGCGGTGGACGCCGTCCTGAAGGACCTCCTCGCCCGTCACCCGGCCGACGCTACCCGGCGCCCCGTCCCCGAGGCACCCGGATTTCACCCCGGACGGGCCCGCCTCCGGGGGCCGGCCCCCGGCCCCCGGCCGGCGGCGGTGGCGGGACGGCGAGCCGGGCGGAGACAGGGCGGTCAGGGGAAGGAGGGCCAGCGGTCGGCGGCCCATTCGGCCCAGCCCGGCCAACCCGCCGGGGGAGCGTCGGTCCCGTGCCCGAGCAGCTCCGCCTCGTCGGGCGGCTCGAACTGCGTTCTCCAGCGGGCGAGGTCCGCCTCGGACACCGGGAAGGTGTCTTCCGGGGCCGTCGACCAACGGTGGGCGATGCGAGCGCGCTGGGTCGCCTCGTCCACCGGGACGTACACGAGGCGGCAGACCGCGCCCGTGGACTCGGCGAGCCCGCGGATCGCGGACCTCTCGTCGCGGGACCAGCAGCCGAAATCCAGGACCACGTTCGTGCCGAGCCGCAGGGCGTCCAGCGCCAGGGAGAGCAGACGCCCCTCCAGGACGTCGCGTCCGCCGCCGGCCTCCGGCTCGCCGAACAGGGGGATCATCCAGTCGTCGGGCGTCAGCCGGAGCGCGTGGTGGTCCCGCGCCAGCCGTCGGGCCCGGGTGGTCTTTCCGGCTCCCGGCAGGCCGACCGTCACAAAGAGCGTGGTCATGACCGGATCGTTCACGGAAACCGGGCCGCGGGCAACAGGCACGTCCCTCCGGCCCCGTCTGGCCCCTCCGGCCCCTCCGGCCCCGTCCGGTCCCGTCCGGCTCCGCCCCGGCCGACCGGCGCTGCCCGGCACCGGCCGCCGGGAGCGCCGGTGCCGTTTCTCAGCGCACCGCCTGCCGCGCCGCGGGCCGAACCGCCTGCCGAACCGCCTGCCGAACCGGTGCGATCGGCCATCGCGGACCGTCCGGGGCGCCCTGCCAGGCCCATTGGGCGTCGGGGGTGACGGTGATGCCGTAGTCGTACGGGTCGGGCCGGCCGAGGTCTTCCCACCGGGACCACGCGGTCGTCACCTCGTCGCCGATCCGGCGCGGCCCGCCCTGGAGGAGCACCGTCCCGCCGTCGGGATGCCGCCGGGCCTCCGCCCACGAGCTGTCGCCGTCGTGCACCAGGACGACCGGGAGGTGGTCCTCCACGGTGGTGGACAGGATCGCGTCCGGGACGGCGACCCTCACCGCGAACCGGACGTGCCAGTCCGTCAGGCCCTCCGGGTCGCGGTTCAGCACCCGCCGGTCCTGCGGCTCGCCGTCGCCCCGCACCGTCCGGTACGCGGCGACGCCGCCGCCGGGCTGGGCGGGGCCGCGCCGGTCGCCCATGAACCGGGCGAGGCCGTGCACCCAGCCCCGTGCCCCGGAGCCGTCGGCCGAGACGGTGAGGGCGACGTACCCCAGCCAGCCCCAGGGGAGGACGATCCGGCCGCCCGGCCGCACGGCCTCCACCCAGGACCAGGGCACCGTCTCCACGGCGTAGGTGGCGTGGAGACGGTCGACCCGGCCACCGCCCGGTACCCCGTCGTGGGTGGCGTCGCCCACCGTCACCGCGGCGTCGAGCCCGGCGGCCTCGATCCGGGAGCGCGCGAAGGCGGCCAGGTCCTCGTCGACCTCGCTGGAGACCACCAGGCCGGGGCCGGCCCGCCAGGCCGCCAGGGCCGCGGTCCAGCCCTGCCCGGTCCCGACGTCCCAGACCCGGTGCCCGGGTTCCAGCCGCAGGCTGTCGAGCATGTCGGTCACCACCCCGGGGGCGGACAGCGACGACAGCGGACGGTCGCCGTCGACACGGGTGACGGCGGCGGTGCCGACGTCGCCGTACACCTCGCCGGCCCATCCGTCCGGGTCCGCCGCGCGGTCGACGGGCGCGTAGGCCCGGCCGTCCCAGCGCCACAGCCGGCCGGGTGCGAACCTGTCGCGGGGCAGCGCGGCGAAGGCCTCCCGCAGCCACGGCGAATCCTGCGGCCACTGCCCCTGGCGCTCCATGTCCGCGTCCTGGCGCTGCCGGTGCCCGGCCAGGCTCCCCGCCTCGCTCACCGCGTCGCTCACCGTCGTTCAGCCCTTCTTGTGCTTGCCCGTGCCGTCGGCGGGCTTGTCCACCTTCCCGTCGGCGTTGTTCGGCGGGGGTGTTCCCTGGCCCGGGTCCGGCGCCGGTTTCGAGTGGTCTCCCACGATGCCCTCCTGGATGCACGGAACATGATCGATGGACCAGCCTGGCCCAGCACCGGTACCTGCGGTAGACGGCGCACGGTGGCGCGCCCCGGCGCACGCGGGCCGACGATCCGCCCTCCGGGGGCCGTTGACGGGCCTCCGGCCGTTGACGGACGACGCCCGCCCGAGTGCCGTCGGAGCCCCTTCGGAGCCCCTCCCGCGACGCGGGTCCGGCCGGGGTCAGCGGCCGATGGGGCGGTGTGCCGGTCGGTCGCGGGCCGGTTGGTCCCGGGCCGGTTGGTCCTGGGCCGGGTGCTCCCGGGCCGGCGGGGGGCTGGGGCGGTCGCGGGGCGCGGTGTCGGCGAGGCGGCGGCGGGCGACGCGCAGGTGACGGGCCGCGTGGTGCAGGTGCCGACAGGCCATCGGGGCGGACCCGGCACAGCGGGGGGAGAGCCAGCGGTGCGCCGCGCGCACGGAGTCGAGCGCCCTGAGGAGCGCCTCCCGGGCCGTTCGCATGGAGGGGATCGGGCCGGTCTCGCGGACGGTGCGGGCGAGGAGGAGCGCGAGGTCCTCGGTGTCGGGCCAGGCGCCGTCGGAGAAGTCGTGTCCCCACCAGGCGAGTTCGACCGCACAAGCGCCCACCCGCCCGTCGAGCCGCTCCTGCCAGGAGGCGGTCGTCGTGGAGGGTAACGGGTCCGGGGTGTTTCGCACATGAACATGGTCCGCCCTCGCGCGGCCGCCGGCGCGGGGCCGCGGAACTCTGTCGACGTACTGTTGCACAAGCTTCGTTTCGTCTCGGTTTCGTCCTTGCGGCGGATCCTCACCGGGGTCGGCCCGGTGGCCGTGTCCGGCGGCTCTGCCCGGTGGCAAGGGCGGCGGCACCGGTGCCGGGGCCGTGGCCGGGACGGGTGTTGTCGGAGCGCTCGCCTACGCTGTGCGGCCATGGGACTTTCGATATCGGTGGGGATGCTCCACGACCAGGCGCGCAACGACCCGGAGGGGCTGGAGTACCACCTCCGCGCCTTCGAGCGCCTCGGCACGGCGGTCCGGGAGGAGGGGATCGACTGGCAGGAGCCTCCGTTCGACGGGCCGCCGCGGACCCCGGCCTTCTCGGGCGGCTTCCCCTACCGCTACCTGACCCGGCTGCGCCGCGTGCTGGCGCTGCTCAGGAGCGGTGAGCCGGTCGTTCCGGCCGAGGAGGACGGGGCCCGCTGGGAGCGCGACTGCGGGCTGATCCAGGACGAGGCGTCGATGTTCTCCTCGCACCTGATCTGCCACGCCGACAACGCCGGTTACTACGTGCCGGTGGACTTCGCCGACCCGCTGTTCCTGCCCTCCGAAGCGGGCGTCGCGGGTGCGGGCATGGTCGGCTCCGTGCAGGGCCTGCTGCGCGAACTCGCCTTCGTCGCACCGGCCCTGGGCATCACCGGGACCGGCCTCGGCACCGCTTCCGCCCCCGGCGCCGCTTCCAACCCCGCCCCGCCCGAACGACCCCTCCCCGAGGGGCCGTTCGAGCCGGAGCGGTTCGCCTGGCAGCAGCTGCACGCCGCCTGCCTGGCGGCCCTGGCCGGCGGCCACGCGATCGTCTTCCACTGACCCCTCAGGTCCTCCACGGGCTCCCCGCCCGCCACCGACCCCGCCCCGCGCGGCCCGGTCACTGGAAGATCGCGACCGGGTGGACGTCCAGGGCGCCGTCCTCGCCGTTCCAGCCCCTGATCTTGCCGAGGCAGCTGCCGGAGAACTCCCCGGTGGGCCAGTTCTTTCGCAGCCCCGGGTTCGCGCAGACCAGCCGGACGTGCGCGGCGGGGCCACCGGAGGTACCTGCGGCCCCGGTGAGGCCGGTGCCGGAGGTACCGGAGGCGCCCGGAGCGTCGGTGCCGGGCGTGCCCGGGGCGGCGGTGCCGCCGTACGGGGCGAGGAAGACGGTGAAGCCCGAAGGGGTGTCGGAAGTGCGGGCGGCGAGGCGGAACCTGCCCTTGACGAGTACGTAGTCCTCGGCATGGCTCAGCTGTGTGCTTCTGGGCATCGGGTCGGCGCGACCGAGCTCGCCGAGCAGTTTGACCAGGGCCGGGCTCCGGCGCACCGTGCCGTTCTTCAGGTTGGCGCGGATGATCCCGTGGTCGCGTTCGATGATCTTGAGGAGGACCCCGATCACCTCGACCGGCGTGCGGGTCTGGACGTAGTGGGTGATCATCTCCTCCGCCCGCTCGACGCCGAACCCCGCGGGGAGCCCGGGGACGTCGACCTGGGCGCTGCCACCCCGGGTGATCCGGTGCTGGACCTCCTGGGTCAGGGCCGCCGCGTGCCGTCCCATCTGGAACTGGTCGGTGATGGCCGACTCGTCCAGGTAGACGCAGATGCCCTGGGTCAGGTCGAGGCCGGTGAGCCGTTTGTCGCGCAGTTCCAGCAGGGCGCACCGCGCGAGGTGGAGCAGGCTCGCCACCGCGGTGGCCCAGAGGAGCAGCATGGGCCACCACTGGCCGAACCAGAGCCTGGAGAACACGCCGCTCACCCCTGCCCGTTCGTCGTGGGGGTCCCTGCGGACGGCGTCGCGCCCTCCGTGGGGGGAGCGGTGCCGGTGCCGGGCTTGCAGCCGTCGACGGCGGCGCCCTTCAGCAGGGGGTCCAGCTGGACCTCGTCCAGGTCCGTGGTGGGGTTCCTGATGCCCCGCCAGGGAACCGGCAGCCCGTGGGCGTCCAGGTGCGCGGTCAGGCGATCCTCGCCCTTGGCGCCGTCGCCGGTCCGGAACCCCAGTTCGGTCGCCCGGTCCCGCAGCCGGGCGTCCGTGGTGACGAGGTCGACCAGCCGGCGCGCCCGTGGTGTCAGCGCGGCGATGCGCGGCACGGAGACGGCCGAGTTGTCGGGGTAGAGCAGCACGCGCGAGGTGTCGGGCCCGCCGTTCGCCGCCTTCTGTTGGAGCTGGTACTCAAGGAACTGGTGCTCGTAGAAGACGGGCGTCGGCACGGACAGCTCCCCGCGTTTGAAGGACGGGAACCGGTCGGAGTTCGAGGTTCCCCCGTTGTTGAGCATCGGTTGGATGCGCCGGCCCAGGTCCTCCCAGTTGTCGGTGGTCTTCGGAGTGGAGGACTTCAGCGCGACGGCGACCTGGGCGACGAAGGTGCCCGCGGAGTTCGAGTCGCAGATGCCCGAGGTGTAGGCGGTCACCTGGGCCTTCTCGTCGACGACGTTCTCCGGGACGTCGAGCGACCGCCAGGTCGTCCCGGCCTCGGCGAGTTCCAGGAACTTCTGCATGTGGAGGGTGTAGTAGATCGGTTCGGAGTTCGCCTGCCGCCCGTCCGGGGCGCCGCCCCGGAGCGGGGTCGCCACGCCTTTCTCGACCAGGGCCTTCGCGTACTCCCGGAAGGTTCCCACGGTGACGAGGCTCGACAGGATCGGCACGTCCCTGACCGGACTGTGCTCGCCCGCCGCCTCGCGCCGCCGCTCCACCTGGTCGCCCGGTGCCTTGCCCGACAGGACCACGAAGTCGTAGGGATCGAGGTCGCCGCGCGAGATCTTGCGGGACCCGGCGTTCTCGGTCCCCACCTTGATGCGGTGGCTCATCAGTATGCGCTGCACCTCGGGGTCCATGAAGAAGTCGCGCTTGGAGGCGGCCCGTCCCCACAGCTCGACCACGGGCAGCCCCGGCACCGGCAGGTCCCCGGTGAGCGCCATGACCGTCGTGGCGACGACCAGCACGGCCAACGGGCCGACCGTGCGCCGGCGGAACCCCCGCCGCGCGAAGAAGAAGGGGCGTCCGCCCTCGATCCGGAGCTCCGGCTCCTGAACGAAAGTTCTGTCCAACATGTTTGACACCATGTCAGGTACGTTCAGGCGCAGACGGAGCTGATCGGCAAACGTTCATCCCCGCTATATCGGTTCGCAATCATCGCCCCCACGAACGCGGGAACCCGCCTCCCCGCCCACCACTATTCGGCCCTGCGTGGGGATGGGAGGGGCCGCCCGCCCACGCTGCGGGGCCGGGGGTGATTCGAGGTGACGGAGAGGACAGCGCTCGCCGGGGGTTCCCGGGCGCGGGGCGGTGGGCGGCCTGCCCGGTCCCGTCGTGCCGCCGCCGACTCGCAGGCCCTCGCCCGGCCGCCCACGGCGCGGCGGCGGCAGCGCTCGCTCTGGGCGGTACGGCCCCGGGGCCGGCCACGGCTCGCCCCGGTGTTCGGTTCCCCGGGTGTTGTCGGTGGCTCCCGGCATGATGCCCACATGAACGACGACACCGCCGCCGCCCTTTCCTCCCCGGCCGACTACGCCGATGCCGTCGACCGGGCGGTGCGGGCTGCCGCCGCCTACTACGGCGACGGGTCGACCCCGCTGGGCGACGACGAGTACGACGCGCTGCTGAGGGCGATCGCCGCCTGGGAGGACGCCCACCCCGGCCAGACGCTGCCCGATTCCCCGACCGGCAAGGTCGCGGGCGGCGCGGCGGTGGGCGACGTCCCGCACAGTGTCCCGATGCTCTCCCTGGACAACGTCTTCTCCGCGGACGAGCTCGCCGAGTGGGCCGCGGGACTGGAGCGGCGCCTGGGCCGTGAGGCGGCCGCCTGGTGCGTGGAGCCCAAGCTGGACGGCATGGCGGTGGCCGCCCGCTACCGCGCCGGGCGTCTCCACCAGGTGCTCACCCGCGGTGACGGTCAGGCGGGCGAGGACATCAGCCACACCGCCGACGCCGTCCTGGGCCTGCCCGCCGCGCTCACCGAGCCCGTCGACGTCGAACTGCGCGGCGAGGTCCTCCTCACCCACGACCAGTTCGAACGCGCCAACCGGCTGCGCACCGAGCACGGTGCCACGCCGTTCGCCCACCCCCGCAGCGGGGCGGCAGGCACCCTGCGGGCCAAGGACCGCCCCTACCGCGTCGAGCTCACCTTCTACGCCTACGGCGCCGTCGGCCTGGACGACGACCTGTCCCACAGCGCGCTCCTCGAACGGCTCGCCGCCCTGGGGGCGAACACCGCCGCCACCACCCCCGCCCACCCGCGGCGCTGCGCGACGCTGGAGGAGGCCCAGCAGCGGATCGACGAGATCGCCGCGCTGCGCCCGGTGCTGCCGTTCGGCATCGACGGTGTCGTGATCAAGACGGACGGCGCGGCCGACCGGCGCGACGCCGGGTCCGGCTCGCGTGCGCCCCGCTGGGCGGTGGCCCGCAAGCTCGCCGCCGAGCACAAGGTCACCCGGCTGCTGGACGTCGAGTGGAACGTGGGCCGCACCGGCATCATCGCCCCGCGCGCGGTCCTCGATCCCGTGGACATCGACGGCGTGACCGTCACCTACGCGACGCTGCACAACCCCGGCGACATCGAGCGCCGGGGGCTGATGCTCGGTGACCGGGTGTTCGTCCACCGGGCCGGCGACGTGATTCCGCGGGTGGAGGCGCCGCTGGTGGAGGAGCGCACCGGGGCCGAGAAGCCGATCGTCTTCCCCGAGGTCTGCCCGCGCTGCGGGGACGCCATCGACACCTCCGAGCAGCGCTGGCGGTGCGTGCGCGGGCGCGGCTGCCAGGCGGTCGCCTCGGTGATCTACGCGGCCGGGCGCGACCAGCTCGACATCGAGGGGCTGGGCCGGACCCGGGCCGTGCAGCTGGTGGAGGCCGGGTTGGTGGCCGACATCGCCGACCTGTTCGCCCTGACCCGCGAGCAGGTCCTGGGCCTGGAGCGGATGGGGGAGACCAGTACCGACAACCTCCTCGCCGCGATCGCCGCCGCCCGCACGCAGCCGCTCAACCGGGTGTTCTGCGCGCTCGGCATCCGCGGCACCGGGCGGACCATGTCCCGCCGGATCGCCGCCCACTTCGGCTCCATGACGGCGATCCGCGCCGCCGACGCCGAGACCCTGGCCACGGTCGACGGCATCGGCGCCGAGAAGGCCCGCGTCGTCGTCGCCGAGCTCGCCGAACTCGCGCCCCTGCTCGACAGGCTCGCCGCCCAGGACGTCGGGACCGCCGTCACCGAACCCCGGGCACCGGCGACCGCCGCGGCGGACCCGGCCCCCGGCGGGGAGGCGGACGGCGCCGACGCGGACGGCGGCGACGCGGCGCAGCAGCCGGCGGCCGGACCACTCGCAGGGCAGGCCGTCGTCGTCACCGGCAGCATGACCGGCCCGCTTGCCGCCCTGTCCCGCAACGAGATGAACGAGCTCGTGGAGCGCGCCGGCGGCAAGGCCTCCTCCTCGGTGTCGGCGCGCACCACCCTGCTCGTCGCGGGCGAGAAGGCCGGCTCCAAGCGCGCCAAGGCCGAGACGCTCGGCATCCCGGTGGTCACCCCGGAGGAGTTCGCCGACCGCGTCGCCGCGTACCTGCCGTAGCGCTCTGCTCCTGTCCTGGCACGCCTTCCCGGGGGTGCCGGGACAGGAGCAGACTCGCCGCCCGCCCGCCCGCCCGCACGCACGCCCGCCG
>NZ_JBHJRC010000236.1:0-13172 GCF_042261735.1 Kitasatospora sp. NPDC056327
CGACGGAAGTCGCCGGGCGACCGCCCCTCCGGCGTCCCCCGGAACGGTCCGGCCCCCACCCGGACCCCTCGGCCGAATACCGCCCCCGCACGTGCCACCAGCACCTGTACCACCCCGGGCCGCACCCGCACCACGTCCGTCCCGCCGTCACAGCACCACCGGACCGGGCCGTGGCGCCCCTACCACTTCGGGGTGTCCGCTGTCTCGCCGAAGCGCTTTTCCGATGATCTGTTCTACTGCGCTCCGGTGAATTCCCGGCGCCGACCTGATCCGGGGTGACATGCTGCTCAACGTCAGGGGGTTGATCCAGATTTCCACCGTGTTCCGAGGACTTCCGTTCCAACGATCACCAGAGGTCCGACCGGAGGCCGACGTGTCCGCGAACATCAATCCCACGGTGCGGCGCCGGCGCCTCGGCGCGGAGCTGCGCAAGCTCCGCGACCAGGCCGGGATGACCGCCGAGGAGGTCGCCGGCCGCCTGATGGTCTCCCAGTCCAAGATCAGCCGACTGGAGAACGGCCGCCGCAGCATCAGCCAGCGCGACGTCCGCGACCTGTGCGACGTCTACAACGTGGCCGACGACTCGATGCGGGCCAGCCTGATGGAGATGGCCCGGGAGTCCCGGCAGCGCGGCTGGTGGCACGACTTCAACGACATGCCCACCCCCTACAGCGTCTACATCGGGCTGGAGGCCGAGGCCTCCTCGATCCGCGCCTACGAGTCCTCCTTCGTACCCGGGCTGCTGCAGACCGAGCAGTACGCGCAGGCCGTGGTGGAGGGCACCCAGCCGGACACCGACGCGCTCTCCGTCCAGCGCCGGGTCCAGGTCCGGATGAAGCGTCAGGACCGGGTCAACGGCGAGAATCAGCTGGGCAGCCTCTGGACGGTGATAGACGAGGCGGTGCTGCGCCGGGAGGTCGGCAGCAAGGAGGTGATGGCCCACCAGCTGAAGCACATGCTGGAGCTGAGCCAGCGCCCCAACATCACCATCCAGGTCATCCCGTTCTCGCACGGAGCCCACCCCGGCATGACCGGGACATTCTCCCTGCTGGAGTTCCCGGAGTCAGCCGATTCGACGGTTGTCTACTTCGAAGGGGTGACGAGCGATCTCTACCTGGAGAAGGAGGCCGACGTGCGCCGCTATACCAGTCTCTACGACCACCTGCGGGCGGCCGCGCTCGGGGTGGCGGAGACCCGCTCACTGATAGCCGACATTGAAGAGGGATACCACCGATGAGCACCACCTTCGAGAACGGGACGACCTGGCACAAGAGCAGTCACAGCGGCGGCAACGGCGCCTGTGTGGAGATCCGGGTTCCGGCCGCCGACCTGGTGGCGGTCCGTGACTCCAAGGACCCGGAGGGGCCGCACCTGCGGTTCTCCGCCGAGGCCTGGAACGCGTTCGCCGCCGCCGCCGGTGCCGGAGCGTTCGGCGGGTTCTGATCCCCGGCCGTACCGCTCTCGGCCAGGTGCCCGTAGCGGTGTCCGTCGCCCTCCCCGGGCGGCGGGCACCGCTACGGGCATCTGTGCGTCCGGCGACATGCCCCCGTCAATCGAACGGCGGGGCTCGAACGGCTCCGGCCCCGGTGATCCGCCCCGGCCTGTCCCGGCCCGGCCTGTCCCGCCCCGGTGCTGCCTCAGCCGAGCACCGGGTAGCGCGCCGCCCAGGCCGTGCCCTCCGGGGTGTCCGGGCTGTGCAGCTCGGACCCGTGCATCAGCTCCAGCACGAAGTCGTCGGCCAGCTCCAGCACCGCCCCGCGCCCTTCCAGCCCGGCGACGAGCCCGGGCGGCAGCGCGGTGTCGCCGTGCAGCACACCGAGCAGGTTCCCGCAGATCGCCCCGGTCGAGTCGCTGTCCCCCGAGTGGTTCACCGCCAGCAGCAGCCCGGACCGCACGTCGTGCGCGACCAGCGCGCAGTACACCCCGATCGCCAGCGCCTCCTCGGCGACCCAGCCCTCCCCCAGCGCCTCGACCCGCTCGGCGGACGGCTCCCCCGCCCGCACCGCGTCCAGCGCCGCCCGCAGCGCCGCCGTGGTCTCCTCGTGCGCCGGCCGCTCGGAGAGCAGCGCGAGCGCCAGGTGCACCCCCTCCTCCAGGGTGCCGCCGCGGGCCGCGGTCTGGACGATCACCGCCAGCGCCCCGGCCGAGAGGTAGCCGCTGGGGTGGCCGTGGGTCAGCACCGAGCACTCCACCGCCAGCTGGAAGACCAGGCCGGGCTCCCAGGTGGTCAGCAGTCCGAACGGCGCCGCCCGCATCACCGTGCCGCAGCCCTTGGAGTGCGGGTTCTTCGGCGTCTCCAGGGTGCCCAGCCGCTCGGCGTCCGGCCCGGAGAGCCCGGAGAGACAGGCCTGCCCCGGCGCGCGCTGCGCGTACAGCCACTCCTCGCGGCCCAGCCAGCCGAGGTCGGCCCGCCGCTCGTCCGGGCCCCAGTCCCGCTGGGTGGCCGCCCAGCGCAGATAGGCGCGGTGGACGTCGGTCGGCGGGTGCCAGCTCCCGGTGTCCCGGCGGATGTGCGCCCGTATCAGCCCGTCCAGGGTGAACAGCACCATCTGGGTGTCGTCGGTGACGGCGCCGAGCCGCCCGTACGCGGGGACGTAGCCGGTGACGCCGAGCGGGCCGTGCGCCGCGCGGATCTTCTCCAGCGACTCGAACTCGATGCCCGCGCCGAGCGCGTCCCCGATCGCCCCGCCCAGCAGACACCCGCGCACCCGGCTGCGGAAGTCCTGCTGCTGGGCGCGTGACCACAGTGGCATCACGACGGGCGCCTTTCGTCCGGGTTCGGGCGGGGTCGCGCGACGCACGGCCGGTCGCGCGCCCTCGCACTGTATTCGAATGCCCGAACGGCACGGCAGGGTTCCCGCTCCACCGGATCGCCACCCGCTGTTCGGCGGCCCGACCCGCTCCCCGGGTTCCACGGACCCGGGGAGCCCGCCGCCGGCTCAGTCGACGAGCGGCAGCAGCGCCGGGAGGTGGCCGTCCGAGGCCAGCGCGGCGGCCAGCCGCTCGGCCGGGACCTCGCCGTAGGTGGTGGTGCGCTGCCGGTGCGGGCGTCCGGCCGCCTCGGCGATCGCCCGCAGCTCCCGGACCGACTTGTAGCTGCCGTACGCCGAGCCGGCCATCCGCGAGATGGTCTCCTCCATCAGCGTGCCGCCCAGGTCGTTGGCGCCGGAGCGGAGCATCTCGGCCGCGCCCTCCGCGCCCAGCTTCACCCAGCTGGTCTGGACGTTGCGGATGTGCGGGTGCAGCAGCAGCCGCGCCATCGCCACCACGGCCCGGTTCTCCCGCGCGGTCGGGCCCGGCCGGGCGATGCCGGCCAGGTAGACCGGGGCGTTGGTGTGGATGAACGGCAGCGTCACGAACTCGGTGAAACCACCGGTGCGCTGCTGGATCTCCGCGAGCAGCCGCAGGTGGCCCACCCAGTGCTTCGGGGTGTCCACGTGCCCGTACATCATCGTGGACGAGGAGCGGATGCCCAGCTCGTGCGCGGTGCTGACGACCTCCACCCAGGTGGCGGCCGGCAGCTTGCCCTTGGTGAGCACCCAGCGGACCTCGTCGTCGAGGATCTCGGCGGCCGTGCCCGGGATGCTGTCCAGGCCCGCCTCCTGCGCCCGCTGCAGCCACTCCCGGATCGACAGACCGGTCCGGGTGGCGCCGTTGACCACCTCCATCGGCGAGAAGGCGTGCACGTGGATCCCGGGGACCCGCTCCTTCACCGCGCGCGCGATGTCGAAGTAGGCGGTGCCGGGCAGGTCGGGGTGGATGCCGCCCTGCATGCAGACCTCGGTGGCGCCGACCTCCCAGGCCTGGGCCGCCCGGTCGGCGACCTGCTCCAGCGAGAGGCTGTAGGCGTCCGCGTCGGTGCGGCGCTGGGCGAAGGCGCAGAACCGGCAGCCGGTGTAGCAGACGTTGGTGAAGTTGATGTTCCGGGTGACGCAGTAGGTGACCTCGTCGCCGACCGCGTCGCGGCGCACCGCGTCGGCGATCCGGCACAGCGCGTCCAGCGCCGGGCCGTCCGCCTGGAACAGCGTCAGCGCCTGCTCGTCGGTGAGCCGGACCGGATCGTCGGCGGCCACCGCGAGGGCGGCCCGGACCTCGGCGTCCAGCCGCTCCGGGGCGCCGGCCGGTCCGGGGACGGCCGAGGCGGCCTGCTCGCGCAGCACCTCCCAGTCGCCGTAGACGTCCTCGAAGTCGGCCCGCCGGTCGCCGGTGCGGCCCTCGGTGTCGATGGTGCTGTGCAGGTCGGTCCGGCCGTACGGGGCCGGCAGGTCCTCCGGCTCCTGCCAGGGGTGCCCGGTGACCACGGCGTCGGGGCGGGCCAGCCCGGTCGCGGGGTCGGCCAGTGCCCGCACGTGCGGCAGCACCCGGGGGTCCAGCCAGGGCTCGCCGTGCCGGACGTACTCGGGGTAGACCGCGAGCCGCTCCCGCAGCTCGAAGCCGGCCTCCGCCGAGTGCTCGGCCAGCCTTTCGATCTGCGGCCAGGGGCGCTCGGGGTTGACGTGGTCGGGCGTCAGCGGGGAGACGCCGCCCCAGTCGTCGATGCCGGCCCCGATCAGCCGCGCGTACTCGCCGTCCACCAGGTTCGGCGGGGCCTGCAGACAGGCCGACGGGCCCATGATGTGCCGGGCCACCGCGACGGTGGCGACCAGCTCGTCCAGCTCCGCGTCCGGCATGCCGCGCATCGCGGTGTCCGGCTTGGCGCGGAAGTTCTGCAGGATCAGCTCCTGGATGCCGTGGTAGGCCCGGGAGACCCGGCGCAGCGCGAACAGCGATTCGGCGCGCTCCTCGTGGGTCTCGCCGATGCCGATCAGCAGCCCGCTGGTGAACGGCACCGAGCTGCGTCCGGCGTCCTCCAGCACCCGGAGCCGGACGGCCGGCTCCTTGTCGGGCGAGCCGTGGTGCGGGCCGCCGGGCTCGCTCCACAGCCGGGTGGCGGTGGTCTCCAGCATCATGCCCATCGAGGCGGAGACCGGCTTCAGCCGCTGGAAGTCCGTCCAGCTCAGCACCCCCGGGTTGAGGTGCGGCAGCAGCCCGGTCTCCTCCAGGATGCGGATCGACATCGCCCGGACGTAGGCGACGGTGTCGTCGTAGCCGTGCGCGTCCAGCCACTCGCGGGCCTCCGGCCAGCGGTCCTCGGGCTTGTCGCCGAGCGTGATGAGCGCTTCCTTGCAGCCGAGGGCGGCACCCCGGCGGGCGACCTCCAGCACCTCGTCCGGGGACATGAACATCCCGTGGCCCGCCCTGCGGAGCCTGCCGGGAACGGTCACGAAGGTGCAGTAGTGGCACTTGTCCCGGCAGAGCCGGGTGAGCGGGATGAACACACTTCTGGAGTAGGTGATGACGCCCGGCCGGCCGACCGCCGCCAGGCCCGCGTCCCGCACCCGCGCGGCGCTCGCGCACAGGTCGCGCAGGTCCTCGCCCCTCGCCCGGAGGAGCACCGCCGCCTCGGCCGCGTCCAGTGCGACACCGTCCCGGGCCCGGCGCAGGGCACGCCGCATCGCGTTGGCGGTCGGGATGTTGGTTGCGTCCATGCCGCGACCCTACGCCAGTTCGCGTACCCTCCTCGTGCGTTCGGAGGAGGCGACCCTGAGGCGGGGTCAGGGTCGTCTGCGCCACGAGGTCGAGCCCGATCCAACCCTGCAGGGCGATGACGCGCACCGCTCCGGGCCGTCTAATGGAGACCCAGGGACACTCGGTCACCGACGGAGGGGTTGGACGGATGACGGACGACAGGGCGACCGCGGGCGGCGGCCCGGCGGACGAGTGGCAGGGCACGGCTCCCCACCGGTCGCGCCGGCGCACCCTGGTGCGCGTGGCGGTGCCGCTGGCGGTCACGGCCGCGATCGGCGCCGGGGTGGGGCTGGTGCCGGCTCTGGCGGACACCTCGCCGCCGGAGCTGCCCGCGCTGACGGCGGAGCAGCTGGTGGCCAAGGCGCTCGGCTCGCAGGCCGGGACGCTCTCCGGCACGGTGTCGGTCTCGGCCGACCTCGGGGTGCCGAGCCAGCTGCTGGGCGCCGCGGCCGGTGGTCTCGGCGGCGGGCAGGGGGGCCGCGAGGACCGCTCGTCGGGTGCCGGCCCCGGGGCGAAGCTCGCCGGTCTGCTCGGCGGCGAGCACACCCTGCGGGTCGCGGTGGACGGTCCGGACCGGCAGCGGATCGGTCTGTTGGAGAAGCTCGCCGGGTACGAGCTGATCCGCAACGGCGACCAGGTCTGGGCCTGGGACAGCGGCAGCAACGAGGCCGTGCACCTGACCGCGCCCGCCCGCCCGGACGCCGCGGACGGCCACCGGGCCCCGTTGACCGGGGTTCCGGCCACCCCGCAGGAGGCGGCCCGGCAGTTCCTGACGGCGGGCGCGGAGTCCACCGCCGTCACCGTGGACGGCACCGCGAACGTCGCCGGGCAGAAGGCCTACCGGCTGAGCGTGAAGCCCACCCGGCCCGGCTCGACGATCGGCGAGGTGCGGATCGCGCTGGCCGCCGACAACGGGGTGCCGCTGTCGGTCGTGGTCAGGGGCGCGGACGGCGGCACGGTGCTGGACGTCCACTTCACCGACGTCTCGTTCGCCAAGCCGGCCGCGAAGACCTTCGAGTTCAGCGTGCCCAAGGGCGCCAAGGTGACGGAGCACGCGCCGTCCGGCGCGCCCGGGACCGGGACGGCCCCCGAGGAGGCCCGGACCGCGGCCGCGGGCCTGAACCTGATCGGCGAGGGCTGGACGACCGTGCTCTCCACGAAGCTGCCGACGGACGACGTGTTCGTCCCGGCCGAGGGCAGGGGCCCGCGCGGCAAGGGCGGCCACGGCCCGGGCGGCGGCGGCGCGCAGAACCCGCTCTCGCTGGTCAAGTCGCTGGGCAAGCCGGTCGACGGGGGCTCGCTGATCAGCACCAAGGTGCTGAACGTGCTGATCACCGACGACGGCCGGGTCTTCGCGGGCGCGGTGACGCTGCCGGTGCTGCAGAGTGCGGCCGGGGTGAAGTAGTGACGAGGGCTTCCGTAACGGGGGACGTTACGGAGCCGGCCGGGGGGCCGGGTGCGGTGACGCGCCCGGCCCCCGGTGCCGCTTCGGCCTCCCGCCCGTCCGCCCCCGCGTCCGGGTCCGCGCCCGCGGCCGGGGCCGGCTCGGACGACGTGATCAGGACCAGGGGTCTGACCAAGCGCTTCCGCGGCGGCCAGCTCGCCGTCGACGGGCTGGACCTCGCCGTTCCCCGGGGTTCGGTCTTCGGCTTCCTCGGCCCCAACGGCTCCGGCAAGACCACCACCATCCGGATGCTGATGGGTCTGATCGCCCCCAGCAGCGGGGTGGCGACGGTGCTCGGCGAGCCGATGCCGCGGTCGGTGGCCTCGGTGCTGCCCCGGGTCGGCGCGCTGATCGAGGGGCCCGCGCTGTACGGCTTCCTCTCCGGCCGGGACAACCTGACCCGGTTCGACGCGGCCGACCCGACCGCCGACCCGGGGACCCGGCGGCAGCGGGTCGAGGCGGCGCTGGACCGGGTCGGCCTGACCGCCGCGGCCGGCAAGAAGGCGCGCGCCTACTCGCTGGGCATGAAGCAGCGGCTCGGCCTGGCCTCGGCGCTGCTCCGGCCCCGTGAGCTGCTCGTCCTGGACGAGCCCACCAACGGCCTGGACCCGCAGGGCATGCGGGAGATCCGGGCGCTGGTGCGGGAGGTCGCGGCCGAGGGCACCACGGTCTTCCTCTCCTCGCACCTCCTGGACGAGATCGAGCAGGTCTGCACGCACGCCGCGGTGATGTCCCGCGGCCGGCTGCTGGTGCAGGGCACCGTCGCCGAGCTGGCCGCCCGGGCCCGGGGCCGGCTGGTGGTGCGCACCCCGGACACCCACCGGGCCGGCGAGGTGCTGCTCGCCCACGCGGTCACCGAGGTGCGGATCGGCGACGGCCGGGTGGACGGCGAGGTCGGCGCCCTGGCCGAGGACGCGCTGCCCGGGCTCTGCGCGGCGCTGGTCGCGGCCGAGGTGCGGATCCTCGGCTTCGGCGTGGAGCGGGGCACGTTGGAGGACGCCTTCGTGGCGCTGACCGGGGAGGGCTTCGATGTCGCGGGCTGAGGCGGTGCCGGCGGTCGCGGCCCCGGCGCACGGGCGGCGGCCGCGGACGGCGGCCGGGTTCCTGGCGCTGTTCCGCAACGAGCTGGTGCTGACGTTCCGCCGGATGCGGACCATCGTGCTGCTGGGGATCCTGGCGGTGCTGCCGGTCCTGATCGGCGTGGTGGTGCGGATCGAGACGGACGGACCGCGCGGCGGCGAAGGCCCGGCGTTCATCGCCCAGGTCACCCAGAACGGTCTGTTCCTGGTGTTCACGGCGCTGGCCGTGGCACTGCCGATCTTCCTGCCGATGACGGTCGGGGTGGTCGCCGGGGACTCGGTGGCCGGCGAGGCCGCCACCGGGACCCTGCGCTACCTGCTGGTGGCACCGGCCGGGCGGACCAGGCTGCTGGCCGCCAAGTTCACCGCCGGGCTGGTGTTCTGCCTGGCGGCGACGGTGACCGTCGCGCTGGCCGCGGTGATCACCGGCACGGCGCTGTTCCCGGTCGGCGACGTCACGCTGATCTCCGGCGAGACCATCGGCCTGGGCCCGGCCCTGGTGCGGGCGGTGCTGGTGGCCGCGGTGGTGGCCGCCTCGCTGGCCGGGCTGGTCGCGATCGGCCTGTTCGTCTCGACGCTCACCGGCAGCGGCATCGCGGCGATGGCGGCCACCGTCGGACTGGTGATCACGGTGCAGATCCTGGACAGCTTCCCGCAGCTGCACGCGATCCAGCCGTTCCTCTTCACGCACCACTGGCTCACCTTCGGCGACCTGCTGCGGGAGCCGATGTACTGGGACGGGGTGCTGAAGAACCTCGGGCTGCAGGCCGCCTACGTGGCGGTGTTCGGCTCGGCGGCCTGGTCGCGGTTCACCGCGCGGGACATCACCGCCTGACCGGCACCGGGCCGGCGGGCGGGGCGTCGGCCGGCCCGGTGGCCACGGTGCCGGCGGGCCCGGCGGACGCGGCGGCCGTCCGGGCACGGGCGGCCGCCCGGTCGGCCCGGACCCGCCGCAGCGCGTCCCAGGTGAGCACCGCGAGCGCCGCCCACACCAGGGCGAAGCCGGCCCAGCGGGCGGGCGGCATCGACTCGTGGAAGACGGCGATGCCGATCAGGAACTGGAACACCGGCGCCAGGTACTGCAGCAGCCCGAGCACGCTCAGCGGCACCCGGACGGCGGCCGCGCCGAAGCAGAGCAGCGGGACGGCGGTGATCACCCCGCTGAGCACCAGCAACCCGGTGTGCCCCCAGCCGTACTCGCCGGCCACGGTGTGCCCGAAGGTGCCCCGGCCGGTGAACTCCAGGTACACCAGGTAGCCGAGGGCGAAGGGGAACATGAAGGCGCTCTCCGCGGCCAGGCTCTCCAGCCCGCTCAGCCCGACCTTCTTCTTCAGCAGCCCGTAGGTGGCGAAGGAGAGCGCCAGGGTCAGCGCGATCCACGGCAGCCGTCCGTAGCCGATGGTCAGCACCGCCACGGCGGCCGCGCCGACGCCCACCGCCGCCCACTGGGCCCGGCGCAGCCGCTCCTTGAGCACCAGCACGCCGAAGGCGATGGTCACCAGCGGGTTGATGAAGTAGCCGAGGCTGGTCTCCACCACGTGCCCGGCGTTGACGCCCCAGATGTAGACGCCCCAGTTGACCGATATCACCGCGGCGGCGCCGCCCAGCATGGCGAGCCGGCGGGGCTGGCGCAGCAGCGGGCGGATCCAGCCCCAGTGGCGCTGGACGATCAGCAGCAGGGTGACCGCGACCAGGGACCAGACCATCCGGTTGGCCAGGATGTCGTCGGCGGCGCCGGGCTCCAGCAGCGGCCAGAAGAGCGGGAAGAGCCCCCACATGCCGTAGGCGGCGAAGCCGTACCAGAGGCCCCGTCCGGCCTCCTGCTGGGTCGTCTCTGGCATGGACCGTCTGCCCTCCGCGCGCACGAGTGTCGAGCCGACGGTAGCGGGCGCGGAGGCGGCTGTCATCTCCTAATTCGGTTTTTGGTCATGACATGACCCGGAGCGGAACGCGCGGCACCGCCCGCGACGGGGGCGTCGCGGGCGGTGCGGGTGCTGCGGGGCCGGGAACCGGAGCCCGGGGACCCGGGGCTCAGGCGCCCAGGGCGGCCCGCACGCTGTCGGCCAGCGGAACGGTCGGGCGGCCGATCAGCCGGGCCAGGTCGCCCGGGGTGCCGGCCAGCTCGCCGCGCGCGATGCCGGCGTCGACGTCGACCAGGATGTCCGCGAAGCCCTCCGGCAGACCGGCGCCGACCAGGATCTCCCGGTGCCCGGCCGGGGTCACCTCACGGAACCCGACCGGCCTGCCCGAGACCAGGGCCAGCTCGGCGGCCAGCTCCGGCAGGCTCCAGGCCGCGTCGCCGCTGAGCTCGTAGACCGCGCCCTCGTGGCCCTCGCCGGTGAGCACGGCGACCGCCGCGTCGGCGTAGTCACCGCGCGGGGCGGTGGCGATCCGGCCCTCCGGGCCGGCGCTGCCGACCACCACGCCGCGCTCGACCGTGCCGGCCGCGTCGCCCAGGTAGTTCTCGGTGTACCAGCCGTTGCGGAGCAGGGCGAAGGGCAGCCCGGACTCCCGGATGACGGCCTCGGTGGCCTTGTGCTCGTCGGCCAGCCGGAAGGTGGCCGCGCCCGGCGCGCTGGTGTAGGCGAGCAGCGCGACCCCGGCGGCCCGGGCGGCCTCGACCACCGCGGTGTGCTGCGGGATCCGGCTGCCGACCTCGCTGCCCGAGATCAGCAGCACCCGGTCGCCCGGGGCGAAGGCGCCCGCCAGGCTCTCCGGACGGTCGTAGTCGGCGACCCGGACGGTCACCCCGCGCTCGGCGAGACCGGCGGCCTTCCCCGCGGAGCGGACCACCACCGCCACCTCGCTCGCGGGGACCTTGGCCAGCAGGCCCTCGACGACGAGGCGGCCGAGCTGTCCGGTGGCTCCGGTGACGACGTACATGCTGCTGCTCCCTGGGTGGTTGTCCGTTGAACTTCCGGCTTCACCACTCACCCTAGGGGCAGCACTAACCTTTCGAAAGTACGCACCTAAAAGTATGGTACTGACATGCAGGTAATGAAGACCGCGTCCCCCACCCCCTCCGGCGCCCCCGCCGGACCGCTGCCGCCGCCGGACGTCTTCGACCGGATGTGCCCGTCCCGGGGCGTGCTGGAACACGTCACCAGTCGCTGGGGCGTCCTGGTCCTGGGGGCGCTGCACGAACGCGGCTACCGGTTCAGCGAGCTGCGCCGGCGGATCACCGGGGTGAGCGAGAAGATGCTCGCCCAGACGCTGCAGACCCTGGAGCGCGACGGCTTCGTGCTGCGCGAGGCCCACCCGGTCATCCCGCCCCGGGTCGACTACAGTCTGACCCCGCTCGGCCGGGAGGCCGCCCGGCTGGTCGCCGAACTGGCGCACTGGACCGAGGAGCGCGTCCCCGTCGTCCTGGCCGCACGCGACGAGTACGACGCGCGGCGGTAGCGCGGGGGCGCGGCGGTGCGGGGCCGCGCCGCACCGCCGGGCCCGCGCCTCACCACCGGGCCAACGGGGCGCCTCAGGGCGCTCCCCCCGGATCCTCCCCGCCGTTCTCCGCGACCAGGGCGGCGAGACCGTCCAGCACCCGGGCCAGCCCGAAGGCGTAGGCGTGGTCCGGGTCGTACGCGCCGCCGTGCGCCTCGCCGGCGGCGCTGCCGACCCTGGCCGCCACCGGGTAGCGCTCGGCGTCGAAGACCCGGGCGAGCAGTCCGGCGTTGGCGGCCCACCACTGGGCGTCGGTGAGCGCGCTCTCCTGCTGCACGGCGCGGGCGTCCGCCGCCATCCGGGCGCAGGTCGCCACGAAGCCCAGCAGGTGGGTCAGCGCGGCGTCCAGCTCGACGTCCGGGAGCCCGCTGCCCTCCAGGGCGCGCAGCTCGTACTCGTACTTGGCCATCAGGCCCGGCCCGAGCGGCGGGCGGCTGGTGGCGACCGCGACCGCCCACGGGTGGGTCCGGTGGAGGAGGCGGTTGTCCTCGGCGACGGCGGCGGCGCGGGCCCGCCAGCCGTCGCCCTCCGGGGCGCTGCGGGGCATCGCCGCGTAGACGGTGTCCAGCATCAGGTCGAGCAGCTCGGCCTTGCCCGGCACATAGGTGTAGAGCGCCATCGGCGAGACGCCGAGCTCCTGCGCGACCCGCCGCATGGTCACGGCCTCCACGCCCTCGGCGTCCGCGAGGGCGATCGCGGCGGCGGCGATCTCCGCCGGGGACTTCGCCTGCCGGGGCCCGCGGCGGCCGGGCTTCTCCTGCGCCGACTCGCCCCAGAGCAGCGCGAGCGTGCGCGCCGGGTCCCCGGCGCTGCTGCGGTCACTGGCCATGGCTCCGATCCTTTCACGCCCGCCGCGCCGGTACGGTCGGGACCATGACCGCCGCCGACCCCGACCCGCTGCCGGGCACCGACACCCGCGAGGCCGTCCGCCCCCGGGTCACCTGCCGCCGCTGCCACCGCCCGCTGCACGATCCGGAGTCGCGGATCCTGCGCCTGGGCCCCGAGTGCCGCGATCCGGCCGAGCGCGTCGCCCGCCACGAGGTCGACCAGGAGCCGCTGCCCGGGCTGGACTGAGCCGGGCCGGGCCGGACGAACCCCACCGCACTGTGACCGGGATCACTGTTCCCTGATTCTCCGTACTGCGTATAGTGTACTGCGTACGGGATAGTCGCCGACGAAAGGGTCATCAGGCATGCAGATCACTTCTTCCGCCGTTTCGCTCACCGTCGAGGACGTCGGGGCGTCCGCGTCGTTCCTGCGGGAGCACTTCGGGTTCGCCGAGCAGATGGCGGCGGAGGGGTTCGTCTCGCTCGGGCACGGGAGCGCCGGGATGAACGTGGTGTTCCTCGCGCGCGGGATCGAGGTCCTGCCCGAGGACGTCCGCGACCAGGTCGCCGCCGGGCTCGTCCTGGCGTTCGTGGTCGCCGACGTGGCCGCCGAGGAGGCCCGGCTGCGGGCCGCCGGGGTGCCGGTCACCATGGAGCTCCGCGAGGAGCCGTGGGGCGAGAGGCTCTTCCAGGTCACCGACCCGAACGGGGTCGTGATCCAGCTGGTGGAGTGGGCCGCGCGGCAGTAGCCGCACGGCGGCCGTACCGGGGCGGTGACGCCCCGACGGCGGGGGCCCCCCCCCCGGGGGTGGC